>JAEYOB010000241.1 GCA_023412175.1 Pseudomonadota bacterium
GGCGGCGCTGGCGGCCTCCTCCATCGCGCGCGGCGCCAGCCACATGCAGATCGGCTGGGTCGCCACGCGCGTCGCCATGGCCGGCTATGTGGTGCCGTTCATGGCGGTGTTCGACCCGGCGCTGATGCTGCAGACCGACGACTGGTTCAACGTCGTCTACATGGTCGTCAAGGCATGCCTCGCCATCGCGTTGTGGGGGGCGGCCACCATCGGCTATTTCTGGACGCCGCTGACCATGATCGAACGGCTGTACGCCGCCGCCGCCGCCATGCTGTTCGTGCTGGCGCTGCCGGTCACCGACGAGGTGGGGTTCGTTGCGACCCTCGCCTTCCTGGCGTGGCTGTGGTGGCGGATGAAGGCGCAGGGCGCCCCGGCGCGTCCGGTGCAATGAGCACGCTCTGTTTGGCGCTCGCCGGGGCCGCAACGGTCCTGGCGGGCGTTCCGGCCGATCGCTTCACCCTTGCCTGGACCCACTCGGTCGAGCGCACGGAGTGGCAGGAGGAGTGGCGGGTGTCCGATTCCGCCCTCGTCCTGGAGACCGCCCGCGTCAAGGGCGGCGGTGCCGGGGTCGAGCCGCCGCCGGATGCCCGCGTCGAGGCGGGCTGGGTGGTCTGGCATCCCCGGCTGCCGCCGCAGGAGCGGGTCGTGCTCGCCGCCTCCGCGCACACCGCCGACCACCGGCTGTGCGCCGCCGGCGAATGCCGTCCGTTGCATGGCTGGTTCGATGGTCCCGCCGACGGACCGATCGAACTGCGTGCCTGCCATTAGGCGTTTCCGGCTTGGCTTGAGCTTGCCTGATCCGCATACTGACCGCCCCATCCAGCGATTCTCAAAAAAATGACCGACGTTCCGCACCGCCGTGCCTTCCTGTCCCGCGCCCTTGCCGGCCTTGGATTCCTGATCCTGCTGACGCTGCCCACGCTTGGCTTCGCCATGGAGGGGGAGGCGGCCGGGGTGCCTCACCTCGACGGGCGCGAACTGGGGCCGCTGTGGGTGCTTCCCTTTGTCGGGGTGCTGCTGTCCATCGCCATCCTGCCCCTGGTGGCGCCGGTGATCTGGCACCATCATTTCGGCAAGATCACCGCCGCCTGGACGGCAGCGTTCCTGATCCCGTTCGCAATGCAGTACGGCCTGGGGCTGACGGTCTACGAGGTGCTGCACACGACGCTGCTGGAATACATCCCCTTCATCGTGCTGCTGACCGCGCTGTTCACGGTGGCCGGCGGCGTACGGCTCAAGGGGGCGCTGGTCGGCACGCCGCTCGCCAACACGCTGGGTCTGGGTCTGGGCACGGTTCTGGCCAGCCTGATGGGCACGACCGGTGCTGCCATGCTGCTGATCCGGCCGCTGCTGCGTGCCAACGACCATCGGCGCTACAAGGTGCACACGGTCGTTTTCTTCATCTTCCTGGTCGCCAACATCGGCGGCTCGCTGACCCCGCTGGGCGATCCGCCGCTGTTCCTCGGCTTCCTGAAAGGCGTGAGCTTCTTCTGGCCGACGACGCACCTGTTCCTGCCGATGGTGTTCGTCGCGGTCATCCTGCTGATCGTCTATTTCATCACCGACTGGGTCCTCTACGCCCGCGAAGGCGGCAAGGCGCCGCTCACCGAGGAGTTCAAGGAGCCGTTCGGCATCGAGGGCAAGGTCAACTTCCTGCTGTTGGGCGCCATCGTCGGTGCGGTGCTGCTGAGCGGCGTCTGGCATCCCGGCGGCGGGCTGGACGTCATGGGCGTGGTGGTCCCGTGGGAGAGCATCACCAGCCAGGCGCTGCTGCTGATCATCACCGGGCTGTCGCTGAAGCTCACCGCAGCCGAGAGCCGGCGGATGAACGCCTTCACCTGGGGGCCGATGCTCGAGGTGGCCAAGCTGTTCGCCGGCATCTTCCTCACCATGATTCCGGCGCTCGCCATCCTGCGCGCCGGTACCGAGGGGTCGCTCGGCGCCATCATCGCGGCGGTCAACCATGACGGCCAGCCGGATCCGGCGGCGTATTTCTGGGCGACCGGAATCCTGTCGAGCTTCCTCGACAACGCGCCGACCTATCTGGTGTTCTTCAACACGGCCGGCGGCGACGCGGTGCACCTGATGGGGGAATGGGCGTTGACGCTGACCGCCATCTCGGCGGGCGCGGTGTTCATGGGCGCCAACAGCTACATCGGCAACGCGCCCAACTTCATGGTCAAGGCCATCGCCGAGGAGCGCGGCGTGAAGATGCCCAGCTTCTTCGGTTACATGGCGTGGTCCTGCGGCATCCTGGTGCCGCTGTTCGTGCTGGTCACCCTGGTGTTCTTCCCGTAGCGGAGTTCCTCACGGCAGGGGCGGCCGGCCGCGGCCGTGAAAGCGGCCTGAGGAATCATTCGGAAGGCGTCGCGTGTTGTGCACGCGACGGAATCCTTCCGTCTCTAATGATTCCCAGGAGCTGTGCGATGAGAGGGCTGCGTCTTGCGGCGGCTGCGGCATTGAGCTTGGCTCTGTCCCTGCCCGTCATGGCTCAAACCACGCCGACGAGTCCATCGACCGACAAGAAGCCGGCGGCCGCGCCGACCGGCAACGCCCCCGCTGCGAAATCGGGAAGCACCGGCGCCGGAAACACCGCAACCGGAAGCTCGACCAGCAAGCCGAACGGTTCGGCCGGCATGGCCAAGGGCTCTCTGATCGATCTGAACTCGGCTTCCAAGACGGAGCTGGACGCATTGCCCGGCGTGGGCGAGGCCCGTGCGGACGCGATCATCAAGAATCGCCCCTACAAGAGCAAGGACGAGCTTCTCACCAAGAAGGTCGTTCCGCAGAACGTCTACAACGACATCAAGGATAAGGTGGTGACCGCGCAAGTGAAGAAGTGAGGATTGTTCCTCCTGCCGCGGCTTGGGCGTCGAGCCCGCCTGACCGGCTTGCGGGCTCGACGCCTTAACGCCTGTTTCAATGGGCCATCAGCGCCGGCACGTGCATGTGCTGGAGGATGGTGCGCGTGGCGCCGCCCAGCACCATCTCGCGGAAGCGCGAGTGGCCGTAGGCGCCCATCACCAGCATGTCGGCGCGGACGTCCCGCACGGCGTCGAGGATCACCTCGCCGACGTCGCCGCTGGCGATGTTCGACTGGTGCCATGTGCGCACGCCGTGCCGTTCCAGATAGACCATGACGTCGCGCGCCGTGTCCTTCTTGTGGCTGGGCGGATCGACGGTCAGCACCGTCACCTTCTCCGCGGCCTGCAGGAACGGCATGGCTTCGCGCACCGCCCGTACCGCCTCGCGGGTGTTCTTCCAGGCCAGCAGAACGTTGCGGCCGAAGCTTTCCGGCATGCCGTCGTAAGGCAGCACCAGGGTGGGGCAGGCGGCCTCCAGCGGCAGGCGGTCGGGGACGTGCAGCAGTACGCGGTCCTCGATGTGCGCCGGGTGCGACTGGGTGACGATGGCGAGGTCGCTGTAGGCCGCACGCTTCGCCAGCAGATCGACGTGGTCCCCTTCGTCCACCACCCAGGAATAGGAACAGTCCTTGAGCGCCTGGCGCACCTCCTGCTCGATCTGGCCGGCCCTCTCGCGGGCGATCGCCGTCGATTCGGCGATGTAACCGTAGGAGGCGGCGCGGCCGGTGGCGCCGGCCGGCATCGCCACGGGGGTGGCGATGTACAGGACTTCCACGAAGGCATCGAAGCGTTTGGCCAGCGAGACGGCCACCTCCAGACGGGAGGTGTGGCGTTCGTCGTTCGCCATATGCAGCAGGATGGTCTTGATCGGCATGGTCTCGCTCGCAGTAGCCGGCCCCGACGGGCCCTACACTAGGTAACGCCCGCCAAGGGCAGTTGGCAACGGGCCTACTTCAGCGTGACCGCGTAGGCTTCCACCGGTAGCGCCTCCTTGATCAGGCCGCGGGTTTTCAGGAACTCGGCGAAGCGGGCGTAGCGCGCGCCGTCCAGCGCCGCCGGGCTGTGCGAGAAGCGCGGCAGCGTGTCGGCCCAGGCGCGGCGGTTCAGCTCGTCGTTCAGCTCCGGCCGGCCCTTGGTGAAGGCGGCGTGCGCCTCCTCGGGGTGGTTCAGGATGTAGAGCACCGCGCGCTCGACGGCCGCCAGGAACTTCGGGAAGCGCGGATCGGCAACCTTCGCCGTGTTGGCGACCAGGATCAGCTCGTCGTAGGCGGGCACGCCCTCCTCCTCGGGATAGAAGGCGCGGCCGGGGCGCTTCTCGATGGCCATCTGGTTGAGTTCGAAGTTGCGGAAGGCGCCGATCACCGCATCCACCTGGCCCGACAGCAGCGACGGCGACAGCGAGAAGTTCACGTTCACCAGCGTGACGTCCCTGATGCTCAGCCCGGCCTTCTCCAGCATGGCGCCGAGCAGCGCATCCTCGAACCCGCCGACCGAGAAGCCGATCTTCCGTCCCTTGAGATCCTTCACCGACTTCACCGGCCCGTCCGCCAGCACCACCAGCGAGTTCAGCGGCGTCGAGACCAGCGTGCCGACGCGCACCAGCGGCAGCCCTTCGCCCACCTGCACGTGAAGCTGCGGCTGATAGGAGACCGCCAGATCCGCCTTGCCGGCCGCGACCAGCTTGGGCGGGTCGTTGGGGTCGGCGGGGGCGACCAGTTCGACCTCCAGGCCGGCGTCCTTGAAGAAGCCCTTCTCCTGCGCCACCACCAGCGGTGCGTGGTCGGGGTTGAGGAACCAGTCGAGCAGCACGGTCAGCCTGTCCTGCGCCAGCGCGGGCAGGGAGGTCAGCAGCCCGGCGGCCAGCGCCGCGGCGGCGAGCGGGAACTTCATGGGTCAGTCCTTTGCATCGAAGGCATGGGAATCGGGGAGCCACGGCAGCGCACGCCTCAGCAGCGCGTCCGTGACCGTGTAGAGCGTGACCGCGAACGCCCCGAGCACGAACAGGGCGGCGAAGAGCAGATCGACCTGCATCCGCGCGTTGGCGTGCAGCATCAGGTAGCCGAGCCCGGCGGACGAGCCGACCCACTCGCCGATCACCGCGCCGATGGGCGCCACCGCGGCGGCGACGCGGATGCCGGAGGCCAGCGCCGGCAGCGCGGCGGGCAGGCGGATGTGCCACAGCGTGGATCGGCCGGAGGCCCCCATGGTGCGGGCCAGGTCGAGCCAGCCCGGCTCGGTCCGCCGCAGCCCGTCGAACAGCGCGGTCGTGACCGGGAAATAGATCACCAGCGTCGCCATGGCGATCTTGGACGCCATCCCGTACCCGAGCCACAGCACCAGCAGCGGCGCCAGCGCGAACACCGGGATCGCCTGGCTGACCACCAGCAGCGGCATCAGCCAGCGCCGGGCGCCGCGCACGCCCGCCAGCAGGATTGCGCTGGCGCTGCCCAGCAGCACGCCGAGCACCAGGCCCAGAAGGATCTCGGCCAGCGTCGTCGCGGCGTGCTGCGCCAGCAGACCGGCGTTGCGCTGCAAGGCGTCGGCGACCGCCAGCGGCCCCGGCAGGATGTAGCGCGGCAGCCCGGTCGTCCAGACCAGCGCCTGCCACGCGGCCAGCAGGACGGCGAGGGTGACGAGGGCGCGTACAAGCTTCATCCCGCCAGCCTCCGCAGCAGTTCGCCCTGCATCGCCAGCACTGCCGGGTCGTCCGGTGCGCGCGGCGGCAGGCCGGGCGGCTCCAGGGCAGGGCCGATGACGGCCGGCAGGCCGCTCATGACATGCACGCGGTGGCCGATGCGCAAAGCCTCCAGCGGGTCGTGCGTCACCAGCAGCACGGTGCGCCCGGCCAGCAGTTCGGCCGCCAGTTCCTGCAGGCGCAGCCGGGTGATGGCGTCGAGCGCCGAGAACGGCTCGTCCATCAGCACCACCGGACGCCGCTCCATCAGCGTGCGGGCGAGCGCCACGCGCTGGCGCT
>JAEYOB010000657.1 GCA_023412175.1 Pseudomonadota bacterium
GATCTACACCCACGTGGTGGCGGACCGCCTGCGCAAGGTCGTCAGGGAGCACCACCCGCTGGCGAAGCGGAAGGCGAAGGCGGACCCCTAGGCTGCAACCGGCGGCGGCGCCCGTCCCGCCGCGACCAATCGTCCGGGGCCGCGCGGCGGCCGGGTTGCCTTTGGCGTGCGCCGGGGGGCCGTGCTATACGCGGCGCAAGGGATTGCGCCGAAGCGCGCCAGCGTTCAAGGAGGGGAAACCGCGATGGCAACCACGATGTCCGGACTCGAGATCCTCGGCCCCATCAAGCCGGGCTTCGAGACGGTCCTGACGCCCGAGGCGCTGGCCTTCATCGCCGAGTTGGAGGGCCGCTTCGGCCCCGAGCGCGAACGCCTGCTGGACGTCCGCAAGCGGCGCCAGGCGCTGATCGACGCGGGCGAGAAGCCGGATTTCCTGCCGGAGACCAGGGCGATCCGCGACGCCGACTGGAAGATCGCGCCGCTGCCGCACGACCTTCTCGACTGCCGCGTCGAGATCACCGGGCCGGTCGACCGCAAGATGGTCATCAACGCGCTGAACTCCGGCGCCAGGGTGTTCATGGCCGACTTCGAGGACGCCAGCACGCCGTCCTGGGCCAACCTGATCGAGGGGCAGGTCAACCTCCGCGACGCCGTGCGCCGCACCATCACCCACCAGGATCCGGCGACCGGCAAGGGATACGCCCTCGATCCGAAGACCGCGGTCCTGAAGGTCCGCCCGCGCGGCTGGCACATGGAGGAGAAGCACGTCCGCTATGAAGGGCAGCCGATCTCCGCCGCGCTGTTCGACTTTGGCCTGTACGTCTTCCACAACGCCAAGGAACTGCTGGCCCGGCACAGCGGCCCGTACTTCTACCTGCCGAAGCTGGAGAGCCACTTCGAAGCCCGGCTGTGGCGCGAGGTGTTCCTGGTGGCCGAGGACTATCTCGGCCTGCCGCACGGCAGCATCAAGGCCACTGTGCTGATCGAGACGATCCTCGCCGCCTTCGAGATGGACGAGATCCTCTATGAACTGCGCGACCACTCCGCCGGCCTGAACTGCGGGCGCTGGGACTACATCTTCAGCGTCATCAAGAAGTTCCGGAACGACCCGGCGATGGTCATGCCGGACCGGTCGGAAGTCACCATGGGCGTGCACTTCCTGCAGTCCTACAGCCTGCTGGCGATCCGGACCTGCCATCGCCGCGGCGCTCCGGCCATCGGCGGCATGTCCGCCTTCATCCCGGTGAAGGGCGACCCGGAGGCCAACGAAGCCGCCTTCTCCAAGGTGCGCGCCGACAAGGAGCGCGAGGCCTCCAACGGCCACGACGGCACCTGGGTGGCGCACCCCGGCCTCGTCCCGGTCGCCATGGAGGTGTTCAACGCCTACATGCCCGGCCTCAACCAGATCGAGCGCAAGCGTGGCGACGTGCAGGTCACCGCCGCCGACCTGCTGGCCGTGCCCGAGGGGCTGAAGACCGAGAAGGGCCTGCGCCTCAACGTGGCGGTGGGCATCGGCTACATCGAGGCGTGGCTGCGCGGCCTGGGCTGCGTGCCGCTGTTCAACATGATGGAGGACGCCGCGACGGCGGAGATCAGCCGCTCGCAGGTCTGGCAGTGGGTGCACCACGGCGCCGCGCTGGACGACGGCCGGGCGGTGACGCTCGATCTCGTGGACCAGGTCATCGCCGAGGAACTGGACGCCTGGAAGGCCCGCCTGGGCGAGGCGGCGTACGATGCCGGCAAGTGGACCGAGGCCGCGGCGATGTTCCGCGACCTCGTGGCGCAGAAGACGTTCGTCGAGTTCCTGACGCTGCCGGCCTACGACCGCATCCTGGCGGAAGGGGCGTGACCGCCCCCGTCTTCGACGCGGCCTTCCGCGAGCGGCTGACCGAACTGTTCCGCTGGCGGCGCGACGTGCGGCGCTTCCGCGGCGATCCGCTGGCGGACGGGCTGCTCGACGCGCTGCTCGACGCGGCGTGCCTCGCCCCTTCGGTCGGGTTCAGCCAGCCCTGGCGCTTCGTCCTGGTGGACGGTGCGGACCGGCGCGCGGCGGTGCGCGTCAGCTTCGCCGCGTGCAACGAGGCGGCGCTGGCCGGCTACCAGGGCGAGCGGGCGGCGCTCTACGCCAAGCTCAAGCTGGAGGGCCTGACCGACGCGCCGGTGCAGCTCGCGGTGTTCTGCGACGAGGCCACCCACGCCGGCCACGGCCTGGGCAGCCGCACCATGCCGGAGGCCCTGCGCTATTCCGTGGTGGCGGCGGTGCAGACGCTGTGGCTGACCGCGCGGGCGCACGGCGTCGGCGTCGGCTGGGTGTCGATCCTCGACCCCGACGCGGTGACCCGCACCCTCGACGTGCCGGAGGGCTGGCGGCTGGTCGCCTACCTGTGCATCGGCTATCCGGTGGAGGCGCTGCCCGAGCCGGAGCTGCTGCGCGCCGGCTGGCAGGCGCCCGACCCGGAGGCGCGGAAGCTCCTGCGGCGATAGGGGGCGGTGTCAGGTCAGACCTGGAACTCCGGGTCCACCGGCACCTGCAGGGCGGTCGCCAGCGCGTTGGTCTGCATCGCCATGCCGGCCACGGCGAGGAAGTCCTGGTACTGGGCGTCGGTCATGCCCTTCGCCCTGGCGGCGGCCGTGTGGGAGTGGACGCAGTAGGGGCAGGAGTTGGCCGTCGAAACGGCGAGGTAGACAAGTTCCTTGGTCAGCGGGTCCAGGGCGGACGGCGCCGCCATCACCTCCTTCAAGCGCTTCCAGGTGGCTTCGAGCAGGTCGGGCTGGCCGGCGAGGGCCCGCCACATGTTGTTCACGAAGTCGGTTTTCCGGGTCGCCCGGATGTCGTCGAACACGGCCTTGACGCGCGGGTCCCGTTCGACGTCCTCGTCCGTCCAAATCCTTGCCGTTGACACCGCTGGCATCCTTTCCGGTGGGCTGTCCGGCGAACATACCGCACCGGGGGCGGCGGGGCGACCGCCTACTCCGCCGCCTTCCGCTTCGCCGCGTGGTAGGCGCCGGTCCCGCGGTGGAACACGCGATCCGTCGGCAGCACGGTGCCGGGCTCGTACGGTTGCCGGCCTTGCAGTTCCCTGTACAGCGGGGTCAGGTCCTGGGTCGTCTCGGCGAAAAGCTGCTCGTAGCTGTCGATGACGAAGTAGGTCTCCTGATAGTCGTCGATGCGGTAGTGGGTGTTGAGCACCCGCCTGAGGTCGAAGCCGATGCGGTTGGGCGACGGGTCCTCCAGGCACCAGATCGACTCGCCCTTCGACGAGGCGATGCCGGCGCCGTAGATGCGCAGGCCGTCCGGCGTGTTGATCAGCCCGAACTCCACCGTGTACCAGTACAGCCGCCCCAGATGGCCCAGGCAGCCCATGTCCATGGCCTTCTGCCCGGCGGTGCCGTAGGCGGCCATGTAGTCGGCGAACACCGGGTTCATCAGCAGCGGCACGTGGCCGAACAGGTCGTGGAAGAGGTCAGGCTCCTCCAGGTAGTCCATCTGCTCGGGCGCGCGGATCCAGCGGGTGACCGGGAACCGGCGGTTGGCGAGGTGCTCGAAGAAGATCTCGTCGGGCACAAGACCCGGCACGGCGACGATGCTCCAGCCGGTGACCGGGCGCAGCATTCCGGTCAGCCGCTCGAAGCGCGGGATGCCGTCGGCGGTCATCTCCAGCGCCCGCATGGCGTCCACGATCTCCGGTACGGCGCGGCCTTGCAGGATCCTCTCCTGGCGGCGGAACAGCGTGCGCCAGATTTCGTGCTCCTGGGATGTGTAGGCGTCCCAGTCCTGGTCGATGGTGTAGTCGGGGCGGGTCCCCGGCGGCGCGGTCGCAACCATGGCTCGTCTCCCCCTTTCCCATAACAGTGGTGTGGAACACCGCCGAAGGCAAAGGGGCACGGGGCGGTACGCCGGATCGGTACGCCGGAGGGGGGACCGCGCGCGCCGGTGGAGGGCCGGATGAAACATTGTGAAACGCCATGAAACGCAAAACCGACCCGCGTTTCATCCGCCTCTTCTACGGCCGGGTGGCTGCGGGCGCACGTCGTCCATTGCGAACGGCGAACGTGCGCTTATGTAGGAATATTGTCAAGATTTGGCATCGATCCGCCCCAGCCGCACGGCCAGCGGCCAGCGGATGGCGCGCGCCTCGGCCGGGTCCCCCCAGGCGTCCGCCAGTGTCTCCGCGAAGCCGTCCAGCGGGTTGGCGCCGGTCGCCTTGAGCGCCGCCTTCACCGCCGACCACGTGCCCAGGTAGCCGAGGAGTTGCGCCAGCGTCCACGGCATCTCCATGGACAGCGGCGGCACCGGCTGTTCCGGCACCGGGAAGGGCAGGGAACGGTAGCCGTCGTCCACGTGCCGCCGCTCGGGCGGCCACCAGCGGCCCAGCGTTTCGTCGTGGAAGGCGCGCAGCAGCGGCCCCAGGGCGCCGTCCGCCGTCAGGACGCCGTAGCTGACC
>JAEYOB010000247.1 GCA_023412175.1 Pseudomonadota bacterium
GAAGCTGGTCAACGGCAAGTACGAGCGCATCTCCTGGGATCAGGCGATCCAGGAGGTCGGCGACAAGCTGCTCAGCATCCGCGAGACCTCCGGCCCGGATTCGGTGTTCTGGCTCGGCTCCGCCAAGCACTCGAACGAGCAGTCCTACCTGATCCGCAAGTTTGCGGCGTTCTGGGGCACCAACAACATCGAGCACCAGGCGCGCATCTGCCACTCGACCACCGTGGCCGGCGTGGCGAACGTCTGGGGCTACGGCGCCATGACGAACTCGTACAACGACATCCAGAAGTCGCGGGCGATGTTCTTCATCGGCTCGAACGCCGCCGAGGCGCATCCGGTGGCGATGCTGCACATCCTCAAGGCCAAGGAGCAGAACAACGCGCCGCTGATCGTGGCGGATCCGCGCTTCACCCGCACCGCCGCCAAGGCCGACGAGTACATCCGCTTCCGCCCCGGCACCGATGTGCCGCTGATCTGGGGCATCCTCTGGCACGTGCTGGAGAACGGCTGGGAGGACAAGGACTACATCGCCAAGCGCGTCTACGGCTTCGACGAGGTCCGCGCCGAGGTGGCGAAGTGGACCCCCGCCGAGGTCGAGCGCGTCACCGGCGTGCCGGGCTCGCAGCTCAAGCGCGTGGCGCGCATGCTGGCCTCGAACCGGCCGGGCACGCTGGTCTGGTGCATGGGCGGCACGCAGCACCATGTCGGCTCCTCAAACACCCGCGCCTACTGCGTGCTGCAGCTCGCGCTCGGCAACGTCGGCATGGCCGGCGGCGGCACCAACATCTTCCGCGGCCACGACAACGTGCAGGGCGCCACCGACTTCGGCGTCGTGTCGGACAGCCTGCCCGGCTACTACGGCCTCGCCGAGGGCGCCTGGAAGCACTGGGCCCGCGTCTGGGAGGTGCCCTACGATCAGGTTCTGGCGCGCTTCAAGTCGAAGGACTTCATGGAGAAGACCGGCATCCCGGTCTCCCGCTGGTTCGACGGCGTGCTGGAAGCCAAGGAGAACATGGACCAGCCGGACACCGTGAAGGGCATGGTGTTCTGGGGCCACGCGCCGAACAGCCAGACCCGCCTTCCGGAAATGAAGAAGGCGATGGAGAAGCTGGACATCCTGGTGGTGGTCGATCCGTTCCCGACCATGACCGCGGTGCTACACGACCGCAAGGACGGCGTCTACCTGCTGCCGGCCGCCACGCAGTTCGAGACCTACGGCTCGGCCACCGCGTCGAACCGCTCGGTGCAGTGGCGCGACAAGGTCATGGAGCCGCTCTTCGAGTCGAAGACCGACCACGAGATCATGTATCTCCTGGCCAGGAAGTTCGGCTTCGCCGAGCCGCTGCTCAAGAACGTCAAGGTGAACGGCAACGAGCCGGACATCGAGGACCTGACCCGCGAGTGGAATCGCGGCATGTGGTCGGTCGGCTACACCGGCCAGTCGCCGGAGCGCCTGAAGCTGCACATGGAGCACATGGCGACCTTCGACAAGACGACGCTGCGCGCCAATGGCGGTCCGTGCGACGGCGACTATTTCGGCCTGCCCTGGCCGTGCTGGGGCACGCCGGAGATGAAGCATCCGGGCTCGGCCAACCTCTACGACACCTCGCTCCCCGTCGCTGAGGGCGGCGGCGCCTTCCGCGCCCGCTTCGGCGTCGAGCGCAACGGCGTGACGCTGCTGGCCGAGAACTCCTACCCCGTGGGCTCGGAGATCAAGGACGGCTATCCCGAGGTCACCATGGCCATGCTCCAGAAGATGGGCTGGGACAAGGACCTGACGGAAGCCGAACTGGCAGTGATCTCCAAGATCGGCGGCGAGAAGATCGGCGCCGTGTCCTGGACCACCGACCTGTCGGGCGGCATCCAGCGCGTGGCGATCAAGCACGGCCTGAACCCGCCGGGCAACGCCAAGGCGCGCTGCGTCGCCTGGAACTTCCCCGACCCGGTGCCGGTGCACCGCGAGCCGCTGTACACCAACCGCCGCGATCTGGTGGCCGAGTACCCGACCTACAAGGACACCAAGCTCTGGCGCCTGCCGACGCTGTACAAGTCGATCCAGGACCGCGACGTGGCCAAGGAGTTCCCGATCATCCTCACCTCCGGCCGTCTGGTCGAGTACGAGGGCGGCGGCGAGGAGACGCGCTCCAACCCGTGGCTGGCCGAGCTGCAGCAGGACATGTTCGTCGAGATCAACCCGGCCGACGCCAACAACCTGGGCATCCGCGAGGGCGCCATGGTGTGGGTCGAGGGTCCGGAGAAGGGCCGCGTGAAGGTCAAGGCGATGGTCACCGAGCGCGTCGGCCGGGGCGTGGCCTTCATGCCTTTCCACTTCGGCGGCCACTTCCAGGGCGAGGACCGGCGGTCGCACTACCCGAAGGGCGCCGACCCGATCGTGCTGGGCGAGGCGGCGAATACCGCCACGACCTACGGGTACGACCCGATCACGCTCATGCAGGAAACCAAGACCACGCTCTGCCGCATCACGGCCGCCTGACCGGGAGTTTAGATTATGGCCCGTATGAAATTCCTGTGCGACGCGGACCGCTGCATCGAGTGCAACGCCTGCGTCACCGCCTGCAAGAACGAGCATGAAGTTCCGTGGGGCATCAACCGCCGCCGCGTCGTCACCATCGGCGACGGCAAGCCGGGCGAACGCTCGATCTCGGTGGCGTGCATGCACTGCTCGGACGCGCCATGCAAGGCGGTGTGCCCGGTCAACTGCTTCATCCAGACCGACGACGGCGTGGTGCTGCACAACAAGGACCTGTGCATCGGTTGCGGCTACTGCTTCTACGCCTGCCCGTTCGGCGCCCCGCAGTTCCCGGCGTCCGGCGCCTTCGGCAGCCGCGGCAAAATGGACAAGTGCACCTTCTGCAACGGCGGCCCGGAGCAGGCGAACACGGACGCGGAGTACAAGAAGTACGGCCGCAACCGCCTCGCCGAAGGCAAGCTGCCGCTGTGCGCCGAGCTGTGCTCGACCAAGGCGCTGCTGGCCGGCGACGGCAACGTGGTGGCGGACATCAACCGCGAGCGCGTGGTGGCGCGCGGCTTCGGCGCCGGCGCCTGGGGCTGGGGCACCGCCTACCAGATGAAGTCGGGGTCGTAACTCCACCCCTCTCTCGTCGCGGGAG
>JAEYOB010000685.1 GCA_023412175.1 Pseudomonadota bacterium
CGGTCGGCGTAGGCCAGCCCCACTGCGTAGGTCAGGGCCGGCTCGGTCAATGGCAGCGCAACCAGATCGGGGTGCGGCGCCACCATGGTTAGCAGCTGGCCCGGCACGACGCTGGCGCACGGGCCGCACCGCACGATCATGTAGAGCGTGGCGACCGAATTGGTCTCCATCACCGGGGTAACGCTGCGGTCGGCCATGCGGAAGGCGGCGTTGGCGATGCGCCGGTTCTGCATGTCGGGGGTGAGCAGGCACAGCGGCAGCTCCGCCGCCGCCGCCCAGGGGATGGCGTCGGCCCCCGCGGCGACCTGCTCGCGGCGCGCCAGCAGGAAGTAGCGTTCGGAATAGAGCGGCACGGTGCGCACGTTGCTCAGCGGCTCGTTGTCCAGGTAGGTCACCGCGGCGTCGAGTTCGAAGGCGTCGAGGTCGCGCTGGATCTCGCGCGAGCTGAGCGAGGCGATGGAGGAGCGGATCTGCGGATAGCGCTTGGCGAACCGCGCCAGCAGGTGCGGCACCGCCGGCAGCGCCGTCGGGATGGCGCCGATGCGGAGGTGCCCGGACAGGCCCTGCCCGAGCGCCGCCAGCTCCTGGTGCAGCCCGTCGCGCTCGGCGATGATGCGGCGGGCGTACTCCAGCACCTTCAGCCCCTCGGGTGTGAAGCCGGCGAACTTCTGGCCGCGCTCGACGATGGGGACGCGCAGTTCCTCCTCAAGCTGGCGGATGGCGTTGGACAGAGTGGGCTGCGAGACGTGGCAGGCCTCGGCCGCCCGGCCGAAATGCCCCTCGCGGGCCAGGGCCAGCAGATAGACGAAGCGGCGGAACATCGTCATGACTTACCGTGCCGCCCATGGAACCCGTGCCGATGCCGGATCGGCTGCCCGCACCGGCCCGGCAAGCGCCGGGGCGGTGGTGATGGTGGGCAGCATGGCGGCGGCTCCAGGCATGGAGCGGTAAATCCGAACCGGCATAAGGGGATCCTTCCCTTCGGTATGACGCGCTGATCCTAAAGAAGGAAAGAGGTGTCCGCTCGCACTTTTCGTTTTTCTTCTCTGCTCGAATTCCGTGGAAGCAATTGTGCGGTGTCTTGCGAGGAGGGCGACCGGCATCGCGTCGTTCAATTGCTGGTTTCGTATCAGTTGTGGATGATCCCGCTGACCGCCCGACACTTGCCTGCCGGCGCCTTACCCCCGTGTATCCTCTACCTTCGGAGTACTGCGTAGAGTTGCAGCAGATTGCTGTGGATTCTAGCAGATTATGTCTGTAACAATATCTGCAATCAAGGTCGGAAATTTAATTGAAGGAAGGCGTTCTAAAACAAACACCACATTTTAGCGGCATTGTTTTCGGCGTTTTTGCTCCGGTGTCTTTGCTGTGGTTGCTTCTTTCTCTGAGGGAAGGCCGTGGGTGGATCTCTGATGAGCAAGGCGATCATTGTGCTGGTCGAGCCGCAGGCGCTGGACCGTGACTGCCTGTTGCAGACCTTCAGCAGAAGTGACGAACTGACTCTCCATGCGGTGGCCGATCCGCTCGGGTTGGCGGAACTCGTTGCCGCGGGCTGCCCCATGGAGGCGATCGTCGTCAGCATCGGGGAGCGGAGCCTGCGCTCCAAGCCGGTCGTCCAGCAGTTGCTGCAGATCGGCGCCGCGGCTCCGGATGCCGCGCTGATGGTGCTGTCCGCGCACGATGATATCGGCGAGGTTCTGGAGGCCCTGCAATTCGGGCTGCGGGGCTATCTGACGAAGAGCATGGGCTTTGAGATGATGCTGTATGCGATCCGCTTCGTGTGCGCCGGCGGCACCTTCGTGCCGGCATCGGCCCTGCGGTCTGCGTACGGTCCGCGCAACCCGGTTCAATCCAGCGATGACGCTTCCGCCAACTGGGCGCGCCCCGCGCTCGGCACTCTGACGCCGCGTCAGGCCGAGGTCCTGCACTGGCTTCGCAAGGGGCTCGCCAACAAGGCCATCGCCTACAAGCTGCGCATACGGGAGGGGACGGTGAAGGCGCACGTGCAGACCATCATGAAGAAGGTCGGCGCGGCAAACCGTACGCAGGCGGTGCACCTGACAAGCCGCGACGACGTCTCCAGCCCGCCGCTCTGGAGCGGGGCTGCGGCATGGAGCGCGCCAGCCGTGCGGATTGCGTCCCTTGGAGAGCACTCCGCGGAGACGCACCGCTGTGCGTCCGTCGCGGCGGGCAGGCTGGGTGCCGCCGAGCCGCATCGCGACCGGAAATAAAGGCGCCAGCCTTCCGTCCGGGCCGTCGTCAGTCGATCAGCGTGCCGTCCGGATGGAAGAACGGATGCGGACCGCCGAACTGGCCGACCACCGCCGTGTGGCTGACCAACCCGGTGTCCGGCTGCCAGAGGTGGAGCTGGTAGCCCGGCGGCTCCAGCACGAAGGCGGACGGCGCCTCGTTGCGCAGGTCGAGCGCCACCTGATGGCTGGTTCCCGGTGCCGTCGAGGCGAGCGTGCCGGCCCAGCGCGCCTGGATCGGCGGGTGCAGGTGGCCGCACAGCACGCGTTCGACCTGCGGGTGGCGGCGGACCACGGCGGCCTGGGCCTCGGCGCCGTCCAGGCCGATGCGGTCCATGTGGCCGATCCCGGTGCGGAAGGGCGGGTGATGCTGGAAGATGATGGTCGGCCGCTCCGGCTGCTCGGTCAGCCGCGCGTCCAGCCAGGACAGACGCTCCGCGCACAGCGCCCCGCCGCCTTCGCCCGGCACCACGGTGTCGAGGCCGATCAGCCGCACCGGCCAATCCTCAATCACGTACTGCACGAAGCCGCCGTTCCGCGGCAGGTGCGGCACGTCGGGGAAGGCGGCGGCCATGGCGGCGCGCTCGTCGTGGTTGCCCGGCACCGGCAGCACCGGAGCCCTCAGCGGTTGGAGGATCTCGCGCAGCAGGCCGTATTCCTCGGGCCGGCCCGCGTCCACCAGATCGCCGGTCATCAGCACGAGGTCCGGCGGGGTGACCAGCGCGTTGACCGCGTCGATCACCTCGGCCAGTGCGGCGGCGGTGTCGACGCGGCGGTAGGCGAGGCGCCCGCGCGGCTTGATGTGGGGATCGGTGATCTGGGCGATGAGCATGGGCGGTCAATCCGGCAGGGTGAGCAGACGGGAGGAATCGAAGCGGAGCGACACGGTGTCGCCGCGTGCCAGGTCGGTGCGTCCGGCGGCATCGACGGTGAGGGTGCGTCCGTCCGCGGTCTCGGCCACCACGCGCATGCGGTCGCCGAGGAAGACGGCAGCCGCCACGCGGGCGTCCAGGTGTCCCTCCGCCAGAT
>JAEYOB010000743.1 GCA_023412175.1 Pseudomonadota bacterium
GCCGTAGGCTTGTGGAGCGGTTGCCGAGGCCGGCGCGACGACGGGCAGGAGGCGGTCGGCGCCGGTACGGCCGCGCGCCGTCAGGAGAGTGCGGAACAGGGTTGCCAGCGACCGGACCTGCGACGCCAGGGAGGCCAGACGGCCGCCGGCAGACAATGCGCGGGTGAAGGCCGCCTGGGCGCTGGTATCCGCCCGGCTGGCCGCTTGGGCCACGGCGTGGCCGGTGTCCCTGGTGACGGTGTGACGGCCGGGCGGGGTGTACTCCAGGAACTCGATGGAGAACTGCGCCAAGCCCAGCGCGCCGATGTTCTCCGCCACCGACCAAGCCTTGACCACCACTTGGAACGTGTCGCCCCAGAGGTCCACGTACTCGCCATGGCCCTTCTCCTCCAGGGCCTTGATGAGCGCCTTCTTGTCGTCCAGCCAGCGCGGGCCATTGAGGTAGGCGTCCACCGTGAAGGCGTGGGGGGTGCGCCCCAGATCCTCTGGGTATCCCTCATCGCGGTCGGGATAGAGGTGGTGGGCGATCCGGCGGCCACCCTTCATCGAGCGGGATGCCGTCTCGAACGCAACGCCACGGAAGGACGCAGTCTTGCGGAGTTGATCGCGGTAGCCGGCCATCAGTTGACCTCCGCCGGGCGAAGGCGCTGGGACACGGCCACCGCCGGGCTGGACGACTTGGACTGCGCCGAGGTGCCCTGGGGCATGCCGCGGAAGTCCAGCAGCACCTCCACCTTGCCGGTGGTGCCGGCGATGGCCGCCTGCACCGCGGCGGCCAGTGCGGCGGCAGCTTCGGCGATGCCGGCAGCGGTTGCCGGAGCCGGACCAGCGGGCGTTGCCACCGGGGGTGATTTGGACACCGCACCCGGCGCAGGACTGGCGGGCGTGGTTGTTGCCGGTGATTTGGACACTGCACCCGGCGGCCCCTCGGCGGCGGCCGACGAGGCCGCAGAGGGCTTCGACTTGGGCGTCAGGGCGGCGCGGCCGTTCTCCTGCGCCTGGGCGAAGCCGTCGCCGGGCTTGCGATCCTGCGATGCCGGCTTGGCGGTCTCGGCCGGTTGGGCCTTTTCGTTCCAGCCCATCCAACCGGCGACGGTGTCCAGCGGCGAGGAGACCTTGTCCCACAGACCCAGCACGTAGGCGACGGCGCTGTCCCACTTGGCGAGCACGTCATCCCACATGCCCAGCAGGAAGGCTTTCGGATCGTTCCAGGCTTTCCGCAGCACGTCCGCCGCCGCGGTCGCCTCCGCACTGACCCACGACTTGAAGGCTGCCATGGCTGTCATCGGGTCGTTCCACAGGTCGGTGAAGAAGCCTTTGACGGCCGACCAGTTGTCAATGAGCGAGGCAGAGGCTTGGCCGATGGGACCGGTCTGCCCGAGAAGATCCGGGATGTTGGCCCCCGCCTCGCCCCAGAGGGTGACGAAGTAGGATTTGACGGTGGCCCACTTGCCCTTGATCCAATCGGCGGCGGCGATGATGTGGCCGCCGATCCATCCGGCGGCCCGGCGCGCTGAACCCGCCGGGTCGGCCCACAAATCGACGAAGAAGCCTTTGACGGCCGACCAGTTGTCGATGATGAGGGCCGCGCCGATGGCGAGCCCCCCGACGATCAGGCCCACGGGGTTGGCTGCCAGCGCGGCAAAGAGCAGGCGCGCCCCCACCGTGGCGACGCGGAAGGCCGGGGCCAGGACGGTGACGCCGGCGGTCAGACCGGCGATGGCCAGCGTGGTGGTGGGTGCGGCGTCGGCGGCGTCGGCCAACCAACCGACCAGCGGCGTGGCAATGTCCACCACCGCACTGAAGGCCGGCAGCAGCGCCTTGCCCACGGATTGCGCCAGCTTCTCGGCCGCCGCGCGGAACGCCTTGGCCTTTTCGGTGGCGGTTTCCATCATGCGGTCGAAGTCGGTGTCCACCGTGCCCTTGCTGGTGGCGATGTCCTTCTTGAGCCGCTTGTACTCCTCCATGTTGGCGAGCATGGGCTTCAGGAAGTCCAAGACCTGCTGGTCGCCGAACAAGCGGCTGAGCTTGAACGGGTCGCCCTTGGTCATCTTCTGGATCTGGACCAGAAGCGCCTCCATGGGGTTCTCGCCATTCTTCATGGCGGTCGAGAGAACCTTCTTCAGGTTGACGCCGTGCTCCTTGAAGCGCTTCACCGTCTCCGGGGCGGTGGCCTTCGCCAGGAAGTTCTTCATGTTGTTGGCCGCCTCGCTGGGGTCGGCCGCGCCCTTCTTCGCGATCTGCAAGGCGGCGCCCAACGTCGCCACCGCCTCGGAGCCCTGGAGGCCCAGGCCCTTCGCCGCCGCGCCCAGCGTGGGAAAGTAGCGGGCCATGTCCTTCAGCTCGAAGGCGCCCTGCTTGCCGGCGAAGGCCAGCCGATCCAGTTCGGCCGACAAGTCGCCGGGCGACACGCCCAGCGTGTCCACCAGCACGAACGCCGTCTTGCTCAAGTCCTCGATGTCGGCTGAGGCGGCGGTGGCGGTGCGGCCCAGCGCGTAAAGGCTGGCCTGCGCCTTGTCGTTGGTCATGCCGGCCGAGACCAGGGCCGTATAGCCCTTCAGCAGCTCGGAGACCGACTGGTTGGTCTGCTCCGGCACGGCGAGCCGGCGGAGGTGCTGTTCGAGCCTCGCCACTTGGTCGCGGCTTAGGTCGGCGGTGATGCCGGCCTGCATCAGTGACCGCTCCAGCTCGGCAGCCTGGGTGCTGGCGGAGCGGAAGGCGTTCATGGACACCCAGGCGGACCCCACGTCGGCCAGCGTCTGGCCCAGCCCGCCGGCGGCACGGTCCATCTCGCCGAGGCCGGCCACCGCGTTGCCGATGGCAGCGCGGAAGCCACCCGCAAGGGCGGCTCCGATGACGATGGTTGTGCCGAGGGTGGCGGCCATGGGGTCAGTCCTTCACCTGTCGCTCGAGCGCCGCCCACCACGCCAGGAACTTGCGGGTGGGCATGGCGCACACGTCGGTCAGGCTTGTGCCGGTGGCGCGAGCGAGGCCGAGGACGGCGTCCCGCACGTCGTCGGCGCCGCCTGGGAGTAGGGAAAATTTGCGATGTGACCCACGATGACGCGGTAGTCGTTGAGGGACACCCGGCGCAGCACGGCGACGGGCACGCCGCAGAGGTGGGCGGCGAGATAGGTCTCCAGCTTGGCCTGGTTGAGGTCGGCACGATCGGCCGCCGGGATGGCATCGAACGCATCGAGCTGTTCGCCGGCGGTCGGCTCACGCAGGGTGAAGCTGCGGTACTCGGCGTCGCCGTGCTTCACCGGGCGGGTCAGCGGGATGGTGATGGTGTAGGTGGCGTCGGGAATCATGTTTCCTCCTCCCCTTAGACCAGCTCGGCCGGGTCGCCCTTGAAGACGAGCTTCATGTCGCCGCCCTTGTCGTCGGCGGTCATCTCGGGCGGCTCGGTCAGGAAGGCGTTCTTCACGACGAAGGTCTGGCCGGTGTCGGCGCGGAAGGTGACCGTCGCGCCGGCGATGCTGCGGATGGCCTCCAGTGGCGTCTCCTTGGAGACGTTGACCGCGCACTCCACCGTGGCGGCCTTCAGCGCCTCGGTGTGGCCGATGGTGTAGGCGCCCTCCACCTCCTTGCGGGCGATGCCGCCGACGTTCAGCTTGGCGCCGGGCGCGGTGTCCAGCGTGGTGCCGTCGTAGGCGATTTGGGCGCGGCCCAGGTACTTCATGGCTTTGAACCCCCTTTAAACGCGGAACTGGACGAGCGAGGCCAGGACGCGGAGTTGGTTGACCAGATCCGGCGGCATCAGCAGGTTGAGGCGGTTCGGGTCGCTGTCGTCGCGCTCCACCAGCAGGCCGGCCTTGAACGCCTCCACGTTCTCCAGCCAGCTGCGTGCCTCGCAGGCGCGCGCCCAGGCCAGCGCCTCGCCGCGCATGATGGAGGGCGTCACGATGGCTTGGCCGGGCGCGAAGTTCGTGCCGTCGTCGGCCAGCTTGTGGCGCGGGTAGCGCTGGGACACCCAGGCCCGCCAAGTCTGGCGCAGGACGGAGAGCGTCGCCGGCGTCTCGGCGTCCAGATAGGACGGGTCGGGCAGGCCGTAGCCGTTGACCTGGTAGGTGGTGACCGTGCGCTCCACGGCGCAGCGGCCATCGGGCGCCACGGTGAGGGTGGCGATGCCGTCGTACAGCAGCAGGTTCCGCTCCTGCCGGGTGAAGCGGTCCTTCTCCGCCGGCGCCAGGATGCCGCGCAGGAGAAGGGTCTGGAGCGGCCGGGCCGGGTCAATGCCCAGATTGAAGGAGCACACCGCGCCATAGACGGCCGCCGCCTCGTAGGCCGGCGTCGGCGAGGCGTAGAGGCCGAGGACGGACAACACCTCGCTGTTGAGGCTGTTGCCCAGCGTGGTCAAGCCGGCGTGGTTGCCGGCCGCCGCCGCCCACACCTGCCCCTCGATCTGGCGCATCGCCGACCAGCGGTCGGTGAACTCTTCCACCACCATCGCGAGGTTCGCGGCGTCGGTGTACGGCAGGATCAGGTGGTGGTACTGCACGTCGCCCAGCGCCACCAGGGCGGCGGTCAGGTCCGGGTTGCCGGTGCCGCCGGCCATGGGAGCGATGGTGACGGTCAGGCCGGCCGGCGTGGCCTCGCCCATGTGGTAGTTGACGCGCAGATCCAGGGCGCCGGCGGTCTCGCCCTTATGGCGGGCGGTCAAGGTCACCTTGCCGGTGTCCACGCCTTCCACCGCCCCGGTGACGGACAAGTCCGGGTTGGCGGTGACCGCCGCCGCCAGGTCGGTGGCGATGATGGCGGCGGTGGCGCCGGCGGCCACGCCCACCTGGACGCGCCGGCCGCCGATGTAGAGGTTGAGGGTGCCGGCGGCGCTGGCCGGGCCGGTGACGGTGACCGAACCGGTTGCGGCCTGGCCGGCCACGTTGTCGGCGACCGGCAGCACCCACAGGTCCGTTTCCGCGTTGGCGGTCTTGAAGGCCGCCACCATGGCCGCCAGCATGGAGCCGCGCCCACCCAGCGTCACGCCCTGGTCGGCAGCGGTGACACGCACCGGCACGTTGGCCGGCGCGGTGCCGGTGGGGAGCTTCTGGGCGATCAGAAGGACGCGCTGGGCGTCCTGCACGAGGCCCTTGTTGGCCTTGCTGTTGTCGAACTCGACATACTGGCCGGGCGTGCGCAGCGTCGTCGGGATCTGGGTGAAGCTGATACCGGACATGGGGTCTTACTCCTTCGCCGGGGCGGTGGTCTTGGTGCGCCGGGGCGCCGTCTCGGCGGCGATCTCCGCCTCGGCCGCCGCGGGGCGCTCCGCGGCCTCGCGCGCCGCCTTGCCCTTGGCGATGGCCTCGGGCGAGGTCTTCACCACCTCGTTGCGGCCCAGCCGGCGGTGCCAGATGGGGGTGTCGCGCACGGCGTCGCCTTCGGGCGGCAGCGGGCGCATGTTGTCCGGGTCGCGGACGATGGAGCCCGGCTCGGCGGGCTTGACGTGGAGCGTCTTCACGGCTGGTCGGTCTCCAGGGCGAGAGTGTCGGCGTGGGCAGGGGCGCCGTCCGGCGCGTCCC
>JAEYOB010000751.1 GCA_023412175.1 Pseudomonadota bacterium
GTGTACCGCGCCCTGCCCGCCGAACCGCTGGACGCGGCGGCCGGCACGCGCCTCCCCGCCGCGCTGGTCGCCTATGTGGCGCGCACGCGGGAGCCGCTGGTCCTGGCCGAGGCCGGCGAGGACGTACGCTTCGCCGGAGACGCGTACGTACGTGCGTACGCGCCGCGCTCTGTGCTGTGCCTGCCGCTGCTGCGCCAGGGAGCGCTGGTCGGCGTGCTGTACCTGGAGAACAATCTGACGCGCGCAGCCTTCGTCGCCGAGCGGCTGGAGGCGCCGCGCCTTCTGGCGGCGCAGATCGCCGCCGCGCTGGAGAACGCCCGCCTCTATGACGAGCTGAACGCGCTGACCCGCGCGCTGGAATCCCAGGTCACCGAGCGCACGCGGGAGCTGCGCACGCAGTCGCAGCGCCTCCAGGCGACGCTGTCCAGCATGACCGACGCGCTGGCGGTGTTCGACGCCGACCACCGGTTGCGCCTCTGGAACCGCCGCGCCGAGGCCATCTTCCCGTCGCTCGCCATCCGCGAGGGGCTGCGCTACGAGGACATGGTGACGGCCCTGGTCGATGCCGGCGTGGTGCGCGCCGATCTGCCTCTGACCTTCGAGGGCGGCCCGGAGGAACTCGACCTCAGCGACGGCCGCATCATCCAGGTGCGCCGCAACGCCATGCCGGATGGCGGCATGGTGCGCGTCTACCTGGACGTCACCCAGGACCGCCGCCGCGAGCGCGAGCTGCGCGCCGCCAACGACCAGCTCATGGCGGCGCAGACCCAGCTCGTCCAGTCGGAAAAGCTGGCCTCGCTCGGCCAGCTGGTGGCCGGCGTGGCGCACGAGATCAACTCGCCGCTGGGCGTGGCGCTCACCGGCGCCACCTTTCTGGCCGGCGAGACCGAACGCATCAAGGAGGCGGCGGCCGGCGGCAAGCTCAAGCGCTCGGAGTTCCAGCAGTTCGTCACCGATACCGAGGAGATCGCGGCGCTGCTGACCTCCAACATCGCCCGCGCCGCCGAGCTGGTGCAGAGCTTCAAGCAGGTGGCGGTGGACCAGGCCAGTGACGACCGGCGCCGCTTCGCCCTGAAGCCGCGGCTGGGGGAGATCCTGTTCAGCCTGTCGCCGACCTGGAAGAAGGCCGGCCACCGCATCGAGCTGACCTGCCCCGACGGCATCGAGGTGGACGGCTATCCCGGCGTGCTGGCGCAGATCGTCACCAATCTGGTGGTGAACTCGGTCACGCACGGCTACCCGCCGGGCCAGACGGGCACCATGCGCCTGACCGTCACCCGCCCGCAGCTCGGCTGGGTGGAGCTGGTTTACGACGACGACGGCCGGGGCATCCCGGAGGAGCATCGGACCAAGGTCTTCGACCCGTTCTTCACCACCCGCCGCGGGGCCGGCAGCACCGGCCTGGGCCTGCACATCGTCTTCAATCTGGTGACCGCGAAGCTGGGCGGCTCGATCCGGCTGGACGGCTCGCCGGGAAGCGGCACGCGCTTCACCCTGTGCTTCCCGGCGGTTGCGCCGGCCGAATCGGTGCCAGCCTGACGCGCCGGTCCCGAAACCGGGACGCCGCTGCGCTGTTGCAGAAGGGACCGCAACCGCGCAGCGAGGGACCGAGGCGATGAAGATCCGCGACATCATGACCCGCGACGTGCAGACCGTTTCGCCCAACGACACGATCCGCCAGGCCGCCCAGATGATGGACCAGCTCAACGTCGGCGGGCTGCCGGTGTGCGACGGCACGAAGCTGATCGGCATGGTCACCGACCGCGACATCACCGTGCGCGCCACCTCGGCCGGGCTGGCCCCCGAGAGCTGCCGGGTGTCCGAGGTGATGACCGAGGGGCCGCGCTACTGCTACGAGGACGACCCGGTGATCGAGGTGACCCGCCTGATGGCCGGCCAGCAGATCCGCCGCGTGCCCGTGGTGGACCGCAACGACAAGCTGATCGGCATCGTGTCGCTGGGCGACCTCGCCACCGACGCCAAGGACACGCGCGCCGTCAACGACGCGCTGGAGCGCATCTCCAGCCCCGCCGAACCCGACCGCAGCAGCCGGTGAACGGACGACCGACGGACGAACCAACGGAGACCGACCATGAGCGACGAGAGCAAGCCGGCCGGCCGGCCCGATCCGGTGGAACCGGTGCGCGGCCCCGGTTCCGGCATCCAGGTGCCCGACAGCGCCGTGGAGCGCCACCTGCGCGAAGCCGCCGACCACGTCAGGCCGGCCGAGGACACCCCGCACAAGCGCCCCTCCGCCGACCGCCCCTCCGCCGACCGCGACGAGATCGCGGAGCCCTGGAAGCCCAAGGAGTAGGGTTTCCCCTCCGCCGCCCGTCCCTCGCCGGGCGGCGGAGGGGACCGAGCCCGTTTGTCCGGCGCCGGCCGTTCGGGTAGGATGGCGCTCCCCCCGGAGAGCCGCCCCGGAGAGCCGCATGGACACCGCAGAATGAGCATCGACCGGCGCGCGGTTGCGGCATGGTGCCTCTACGACTGGGCGAACTCCGCCTACAACACGGTCATCACCACCTTCATCTTCGCCGTCTACTTCACCCGCGGGGTGGCGCAGGACGAGGTGATGGGCACCGCGGCGTGGAGCCGGATGATGGCGCTGGCCGGCTTCACCATCGCCATCCTCAGCCCGGTGCTGGGCGCCATCGCCGACCACACCGGGCGGCGCAAGCCGTGGCTGGCGCTGTTCACCGCGCTGACCGTCGCCTTCACCGCGTCGCTGTGGTGGGTGACGCCGCAGCCTTCCTCCATGACGCTGGCGCTGGTCGCCGTCGGGCTCGCCACCATCGCGTTCGAGCTGGCGAACGTCTTCTACAACGCCACCCTGCCCGCCGTGGCACCCCAGACCATGGTCGGCCGGGTGTCCGGCTGGGGCTGGGGCACCGGGTATTTCGGCGGTCTGGCGTGCCTGATCGTGGCGCTGTTCGGCTTCGTCAAGAACGAGGCGCCGCTGTTCGGCCTGTTCTCGACCGCCGACCAGGAGAACGTCCGCGCCACCGCGCTGCTGGTGGCGGCGTGGGTCGGGGTGTTCTCCATCCCGCTGTTCCTCTGGGTCCCGGACGAGCCGGCCACCGGCCGGACGCTGGGGCAGGCGGTGCGCGAGGGTCTGGCGACGCTGGGCCGCACCATCCGCGAGGCGCGCAAGTACCGGGAGATCGTCCGCTTCCTGATCGCCAGCGCGCTCTACCGCGACGCCATCAACACCATCACCGCGTTCGGCGGCATCTACGCCGCCGGCACCTTCGGCATGAGCTTCGAGGAGATCGTGCTGTTCGCCATCGCCCTCAACGTGGTGGCCGGTCTGGGGGCGGTGGGCTTCGCCTGGATCGACGACTGGTTCGGCGCCCGCCGGACCATCCTGATCAGCGTCGTCGGGCTGATGGCGTCCGGGGTGCCGCTGCTGCTGGCGAGCGACAAGCAGTGGTTCTGGGTGCTGGCGCTGGGGCTCGGGCTGTTCTTCGGGCCGGCGCAGGCGGCCGGCCGGTCAATGATGGCGCGCCTGTCGCCGCCGCACATGCAGGGCGAGATGTTCGGCCTCTACGGTCTTTCGGGCCGGGTGGTAGGCTTCTTCGGGCCGCTGGCGCTCGGCTGGGCCACGGAAGCCTTCGCCAGCCAGCGCGCCGGCATGGCCTCGATCATGGTGTTCTTCGCGCTCGGATTCGTGGTCATGCTCGGCGTGCGCGAGCCGCGCCGGGCCACGCTCTAGATCGGAGAGTATATTCTCTCTGGCAAAATGCCGTGCTGCGGCGCACATTCAAGTTTGGACCGCCGCAGGGATTTCCAGCGCAGGACACGGCGTATGCTGCACATCAAGGACATCGAGGCTTTTGCCCGCATCAACGAGGCTCTGTTCCGCTCGTCCGACTCCGCCGGACGCGAGGACGAAACCGACCTCTCGGGCCATCCCGCGATCCTTCTGGCGCGCATGATGGCCACGGCGCAGACCCCGCCGGAGGACAGCGCGCCGTCGGCCGAGGTGGTGCAGCTGGTGCCCGAGGCCGACCTCAAGGCGGCCGAGGACGGCGCGGAGACCGTGGGAAGCGCCGCCCACGATTTCGACCCGGCGCCGACGCTGCCGATGACCATGACCGAGCTGTTCAGCCGGATGATGTTCGGCCGGCGCTGAGCGCCAGCCCACCAAGAATCGCACTTGGCCTCCAACCCTCTCCCCCGCTGGGGAGAGGGTGGCCCGCAGGGCCGGTGAGGGGGTGTGCATGGCAGGTGCGTCCGGCAAAAACGCAACCCCCTCCCCCTGCCCCTCTCCCCAGCGGGGAGAGGGAATCCAAGGGCGATACCCCTTGGCCAGCCCCCGTTCGGCCCCTCCCCGCGATCGGAGAGGGGCCGCGCAACACATCAGTGCCGGAAGTGGCGCATACCGGTGAAGACCATCGCCAGGCCCTTCTCGTCGGCGGCGGCGATGACCTCGTTGTCACGGATCGAGCCGCCGGGCTGGATCACCGCCGTCACGCCCGCCTCGGCCGCCGCCAGCAGGCCGTCGGCGAACGGGAAGAAGGCGTCGGACGCCACGACGGAGCCCTTGGTCAGCGGCTCGGCGATGCCGGCGGCCTTGGACGCCTCCGCCGACTTGATGGCGGCGATGCGCGCCGAGTCCACGCGGCTCATCTGGCCGGCGCCGATGCCCACCGTGGCGCCGTCCTTCGTGTAGACGATGGCGTTCGACTTCACGTGCTTGGCGACGCGGAAGGCGAACAGCAGGTCGCGCATCTCCTGCTCGCTGGGCGCGCGCTTGGTGACCACCTTCAGCTCGGCCGGGGAGACGCGGCCCGAGTCGCGGTTCTGCAGCAGGAAGCCGCCGGATTGCGCCTTGATCATCATGCCCGGCGCCGCCGGGTCCGGCATGTCCTTGGTCAGCAGCACGCGCAGGTTCTTCTTGGAGGCCAGCAGCTGCCTCGCCGCGTCGTCGGCGTCGGGGGCGATCACCACCTCGGCGAACAGCTTGGCGATCTCCTCCGCCGTGGCGGCGTCCAGCGAACGGTTCAGCGCGATGATGCCGCCGAAGGCGCTCACCGAGTCGCAGCGCAGGGCGAGGTTGTACGCCTCCAGCAGGCTGGCGCCCTCGGCGACGCCGCAGGGGTTGGCGTGCTTGATGATGGCGACGGCCGGGCGCTCGAACTCGGCGACCAGCTCGAAGGCGGCGTCGGTGTCGTTCAGGTTGTTGTAGGACAGCTCCTTGCCCTGGAGCTGGATGGCGGTCGCCACGCCGGGGCGCTGCTCGCCGGTGACGTAGAAGGCCGCCTGCTGGTGCGGGTTCTCGCCGTAGCGCAGGGTCTGACTGAGCTGGCCGGAGATGCTGTAGCGCGGCGGGAAGGTCTCGCCGAGCTGGCCGGCGAACCATGCGGAGATCGCGGCGTCGTAGGCGGCGGTGCGGGCGTAGGCGCGCTGCGCCAACGTCTTGCGCAGGCCCAGCGTGGTGGCGCCGTCGTTGCGCTCCAGCTCGCCCAGCAGCTCCTCGTAATCCTCGGGGTCGGTGACCACGGCGACGAAGTCGTGGTTCTTGGCGGCGGCGCGGATCATGCCGGGCCCGCCGATGTCGATATTCTCGACGCAATCCTCGAAGCCCGCGCCCTTCGCCACCGTCGCCTCGAACGGGTAGAGGTTGACCACCACGAGGTCGATGGCGGGGATGTCGTGCTGCTTCATGGCGTCGGCATGCGTGTCGCGGCGCGCCAGGATGCCGCCGTGGATGCGCGGGTGCAGCGTCTTGACGCGGCCGTCCATGATCTCCGGGAAGCCGGTGTGGTCGGAGACCTCCTTCACCGGCACACCCGCCTCGGCGAGGCGCTGCGCCGAGCCGCCGGTGGACAGGATCTCCACGCCGCGCGCCGCCAGCGCCTGCCCGAGGGCGACGAGGCCCGTCTTGTCGGACACGGAGATGAGGGCGCGGGTGATGCGGACGGTATCGACGGTCATGGCGGCAGCGGCTCCTGTTGGGTTCCCCGCACGTCCGCCTCGCAAGGCCTTTGCCCAGCACCCGCACTTTCCGGAAACGCCATTCCCCGAAGGCTCTCGCGGCTCGCTGAGCGGCCGGTCACCGGTGCCGGGCCGGCGCGGGAGGCGAGAATGACGGAAAAATGGGATGCTGAGCGAAGGCCTCCTGAGGGAGCCGCCGGGGAACGGATCGTTTGCGGAATTTGCGGGGGATTTACGCCCCCTTGCGCTCGCGGCGCAAGGCCCATTTGACGGTGGTGCCGTTGGCGTCGGCCTGCCCGGTCAGCACGACCTGCGTCGTGCGGCGCGGCTCGTCGCCGGAGGCGAGATAGATGCTCTCCGCCAGCTCCAGCAGCGCGCCTGCCGCTTGCAAGCGCCAGGCGGCGCCGCTGGGCAGCCGCAGCAGCACCGTCTGGCCGCCGTTGATCACCGAGGCCTGCACCGACGGATGCAGGTGGAAGCGGGCGGTGAAGGCCTGCGGCCCAGGATTGGCGCCCAGCACCGGCTCCAGCAGGTCCTCGCCGCGCAGGTCCTCGCCGTTCTCGCCCAGATAGATGCGGCGGCGGTGCAGGTAGCCGAAGTTCCGGGCGTAGCCGTTGTGCGCCGCCATCACCAGCACGGCGCCGTCCACCTCCTGCCGCTCGCACGACACGTTGCCGGGCCGGCGCCCCAGGCCGCCGTCCTCGCGGACCTCGGTGGAGTTGGTGTCGGCCAGCGACACCGTGGAGTGCGCCGACGTGCCGGCCAGCGCGGCGCGCCAGGGACCGACGGGAACGGCGTGGGCGCCGCAGTTGACGATCAGCCGCTCCCTGCCGACCGATACCTCCAGCGACAGCGTGCCGGCGTGCGCGCGCGCGTCCACGCCCGGCGGCGGCGGCGCGCCGGCATCCATCAGTACCAGCGTGCGCCCGGCGATCAGCCGCTCGAAGCCGGTGTGCGGCGCGCTCTTCAGCGG
>JAEYOB010000756.1 GCA_023412175.1 Pseudomonadota bacterium
CGTTGCGGCGGTTCTTGATGCACACCGCCGACACCTGCTCGCGCGTGGTGCCGTAGCGCCGCGCGTGGGCCTGCCACAGCAGGGCGAACAGCCCCGGATAGGTCAGCCCGCTCGGCCCGTCCGCCGCGTGGTCGAGCGCGCAGTTGAGCGCCTGCGTCACCGCCGCCGTCCCGGCGTGGCTCATCTTCTCCACGCCCACGGCCACCGCCACGTCGCACAGCCCGGCGGCCACCGACAGCACGGCGTGACGGAACGCGATGCCGCCGCTGGCGCAGGCCCCCTCCACCTTGGTGCAGGGCACGTCGCGCAGCCCCAGCCCGTCGGCGACAAGGCCGGCCAGCACCTCCTGCCCCGTCAGCACGCCGCCGACGAAGTTGCCGAGATAGACCGCGCCGATCCGCTCGCGCGGAACGTTCGCCTCCAGGATCGCCTGCCGCGCGGCGGCGACCGCCAGTTCCACGGCCCCCTGATCGGCATGCCGGCCGAACACCGTCGATCCGGCCCCAAGAACACTCACCGGCCTCATGGCCTTCTCCCCTTCCCCTGCCTCTTCACATCACATGTCTCTTCACGTCACACCGCACCGGCTGCGCGCAGCGCGCCGATGGCCTCCCGGTCGTAGCCGGCCGCCGCCAGGACCGCGTCCGTATCGGCGCCGAGCACCGGCGGCGGCCTGAGCGGCGTCGCCGACGCGCCGTCGAAGCGGATCGGACAAGCGATCTGCCGCAGCGGTCCCTCGACGGGATGCTCGACCACAACCTCAGTGCTGCGCGCGCGGGCCTGCGGTGTCCGGAGGGCCTCGCGGGGCGTCAGCACCGGCGTCACGCACGCGTCGATCCGGCTGAAGACCTCCGTCCACTCCGCCTGGGTGCGCTGGCGGAACACCGCGGCGATGCGCCGCTTGACCGCTTCCGCCTCGTCGCCCTCCACCCACTGCCGGTCGATCAGATCGGGCAGGCCGAGCGCCCCGCACATCGCCTGCCAGAACTTCTCCTCATAGGGGGCGGCGGCCATGTGCCGGCCGTCGGCGGTCTCGTAGAGCGTGTAGTACGGCGCGCCGTGGACGACGTCGAACGCGTCCTGCCGGTCGGCCTGCGCCGGGGCGTTCCACTGCGACAGCAGATAGGCCATCCAGAAGAACAGGCCGTCGGCAACACCGATATCAACGACCCGGCCGCGTCCGGTGCGGCCCCGCTCCAGCAGGGCGGCCAGGATGCCGGCCACCGCCATCAGGGCGCCGCCGCCGATGTCGCCGACCGGGATCCCCGGCGCGACCGGGCGGCCGGGCTGACCGCCAATCAGGTCCAGCATGCCGGAGAGCGCCAGGAAGTTCAGGTCGTGCGCCGCCGCCCCGGCCCAGGGGCCGGTTTGCCCGTACCCGGTGATCGCACAGAGCACCAGCCGCGGGTTGCGCGCGTGCAGGTCCGGGGCGGCCAGCTTCAGGCGGTCCATGACGCCGGGCCGGAAGCCCTCGACCACCACGTCGGCGTCCTCGCACAGCCGCAGGAAGGCGTCGCGCCCCTGCGGGTTCTTCAGGTCGAGGGTGATGCTGCGCTTGTTGCGGTTCAGCGCCAGGAACTGGCTGCCCTCCGCGCGCACCTTGGGCTCGGACCAGCGCCAGTAGTCGCCCTTGCCGGGCTGCTCGACCTTGATCACCTCGGCGCCCAGATCGGCAAGGATCTGCGTGCAGAAGGCCCCCGGCAGCAGCCGGGTCAGGTCGAGCACCCGGTAGCCCTTCAGCGGGGCCGGAGTGCCGGCGGCGGCCTCCCCGCGCGTCATGTCGCTCGTCGGTGCCAGCATCGTGTCCTCGTGTCGGAAGTGCATGGTCAGGCCGCGCGGGTGTCGCGCAGCCCCTCGCGGGTGACCCGCAGCCCTGCCCGTTCGCGGTCCCAGGTGTCGTCTGTGACGCCTTCGCCGCGCAGATCCACCTTGCGGACCTTCTGGGTCGGGGTACGCGGCAGGGCGTCGCGGAAGGCGATGTAACGGGGCACCATGAAGTACGGCATGGTCTCCACCGCGAAGCGCAGCAGCCCCTCCTCGTCGAGCGTCGAGCCGGGCCGGCGCACCACCACGGCCTTGACCTCGTCTTCGCCGAGTTCGGACGGCATGGCGACCACCGCCGACTCGGCCACATCCGGGTGGGCGTTCAGCAGGCGTTCGACCTCGAAGGAGGAGATGTTCTCGCCGCGGCGCCGGATGGCGTCCTTGATGCGGTCCTGGAAGAAGACGAAGCCGGCCTCGTCCATGACGCCGCGGTCGCCGGTGTGGAACCAATAGCCCTGCATGACCTCCACCGTCTTGGCGGGCATGCCGAGATACTCCTTCATCAGCGTGTTGGGCAGCTTCGGCCGGGCGCAGATCTCTCCCGATTCGCCGGGGCCGAGCCGGTGCCCGTCCTCATCGAGGATCGCCACCTCGAAATGCGGGCTCGGCCGCCCGCAGGAACCGCGCGGCGTCTCGCCCGGACGGCTGTAGACGATGAGGTTCGACTCGGTGGACCCGTAGCCTTCCACCAGGGTGAGCCCGAACCGCCGTTCGAATTCCTCCTGGAACTCGGCCGGCACCGGCACCGCGTAGACGATGCGCAGCGTGTTGTCGGCGTCGTCCGGCCGCTCCGGCTGGCTGCGCAGCATGTGGCAGAGCCCGCCCACCGCCACCGCCACCGTCGCCGAATAGCGCCGCACGTCGTCCCAGAAGCGCGACAGGCTGAACACCGGCTCCAGCGCCATGCGGCCGTCCACCAGCATGGCGCCGAACGTCAGGAA
>JAEYOB010000774.1 GCA_023412175.1 Pseudomonadota bacterium
TCTTGACACGGTACAGGAACGTACATCCTGCGACTCGTTCTTCCGGAAGTCCGTCATCGGACACACGGCGTCGCAGATTATCCGTTGGGCCGAGACTCGCTCCATGGCGGGGGTGGACATTCTGCGACGCCTCTGTGGCTGCACCTAGACCAGGTGGCCAATGGGGAACGGACATTCTGCGACGCCGGCTCCGCCGGGCGGCCTCAGGTTCGCCTTCCTGATTCGGGTGATGCCGTGCAGCGCGGTCGCCCGAGTCGCGCGTGGGAAGACTTTTTCGTCCCCAGGAGCACCGCCTTATCCCCGGACACAGTGCGACACGGCCGATCCGTCAACGGACAACCTGCGACCACCGTTCGGGTTTCCACGGACTCTTTGCGACCGAGCACTTGGTTGTCCACGGACAATACGCGACAATAGAGTTCTCCCGGACATCGTGCGACAACACTGTCCGGATAAAATGCGACCCAGCACAGGATTCAAGCCGAGTCGGCCTTTACCAGAAAGGACATCCTGCGACGAATCCAATTTAAGATTCCAAATAAAGAAAAAAGGCTCCCCAAGAGAGGGCGTTGACTTTGCTGAACCTGCCGAGCACAGTAGCGTTGTTCGGCTGGTGGCTGAGGAGGCGGTAGTATGGCGTGCAGAAAGGATGAGGACGGCAGCAACGTGGTGCCACTGTTCGATGACCTTCGGACCCAGATGTTCGGCCCCGACCACAAGACCGACATCACCGCCATCCCCCATGCGCTGCGCGACAAGGGCTTCCACGCCATCGAACACGCGCTCACCGAGCAGGAGCGAGCGATTGCCCGGTCGGTGGACGCCTCGATGAAGCGGCCCGTCGAGTTCGACGATGACCTCAAACTCTATGCGTTCACGCATTCGGCCTTCTGCACCACGTCGCTGCTCCACGACCGGCACCCGTTTGATCCCGGCTTCGGCCCTAAGGCTCTTCTGGACCTTGCCGCGCACAGCCGCAAGCGTCGCAAAGTGTCCGACGACGGCAGCCAGCAGGACACGCTGTTCAACCTCGACGCCATTGCCGACCCTGACATCCGGCCGGCCGTCCGCGAAGACCGCGACATCTCCTACACCGCCAAGGCCGGCAAGTACGAACTCTTCATGCAGCCGCTGCTGCATCCCTTCGAGGAGCGGTACTTCGGGCTGCCCTACGGCATCTACGGCCGCCTCGTGTTGCTCTACCTGCAGACCGAATGTTGCCGAGAGGGCTCGGAGATCATCAACGTCGGCAGCAGCATCTCAGCGTTCTGCAAGCGGATCGGCCTGGAGCCAAACACCCGCATCCGCTACATCGTCGCCGACCAGATCAACCGGCTGGCCAGCACCCACTTCACCTTGAAGACCCCCGGCAGCCGGCGCGGCCAAGGCCGCGGCCTGCCGCTGCTGCCGCCGGAGAACCTCAACGACGGCATTGCACGCGAGGACCTGATGGTCCCCTTCCAGATCATCGAAGCGTCGTCGTATGTCCGTATGGACGAGTTCCAGGCCGGCGGCTGGATCAAGAACATCAAGTTGAACGGCGACTTCGTGAAGGCGCTGACCAACTGCCCAGTCAGCGTCGAGGAAAGCGTCATCTCCGAGTTGAAGGGATCATCCTACACGCTGGACATCTATCTTTGGTTGGCTTTTCGCCTGCACGCGCTGAAGGAACCAGAGCGGCTGTCTTGGCCGCAGATCATGCAGCAATTCGGCATGCGCAACACGCGCCAGAACCGTCACGACTTCAAGAACCGCCACCTCGCCAAGGCTCTCATTGCTTACCCACAGGCCAACATTGTGGTCGACGAGAAGGGCATGGTGATCTGCCCGAGCGACCCGCCGGTCAACCTCAAGCGCATCCGCGAAAAGGTCTCCGTGACCCGCAAGGTGTCGTCCCTGCGCCAGTCACGCGGCACTGATCTGGCCACCGGCGACCTCCTGGCCCCCAAGAAGACCGCCTGATCGAACCTCGGCGCTGAAGTCGGACATTCTGCGACTCGGGCGAATCGGCCTGATGGCCCGAATCCATCCGCTTGATGGTGAGGGGCGTTGGCGTGCCGGCTGGCATGTTCGCCGGAAGGCGGACATTCTTCCGACGCCGAGCTGCCGAAGACATTGCAGGCCAAGCAGTTCAGCCGTATTCCTGATACCGACGCGCCTCCTTGACGCAACTTGACACAAGCGGCCCGGCACCATCAATCTTGACGGATGTTGCCACCACCGGTAACGCTGCCCCGAGGACATCATCTTTCGGGGTAGGCGCGGATGCAGGGCGAAGACGTCAAGCGGTTACGCGAGCAGAAGGGCCTGCTTCAGGCTGAATTTGCCACGTGGCTCAACGAGGCGCTGGGTCGCCGCTACGATGGCCCCAAGATCAGCCGCTGGGAAGGGAACCGTGAGAAGATCCCCGAAGCCGTCTTGCGCTTCCTTCTGCGTGAGCAGGCCGGTCCGGATGCCAAGCACGGCCCCGCCTACATCGCCGCCTGCACCAACAACAAGGGGGGAGTCGGGAAAACGACGACCTCGGTCAACCTCGGCAGCGTTCTGGCCGCACAGGGCAACCGGGTCCTGGTGATTGACGCCGACCCTCAGGCACACGCCACGGCGAACCTCGGTCTGGACACTCCGGAGTATGAGCAGGAGATCAGGAAGTCGTTGCCGCACGTACTGCGTGACCAAGTCTCGCTGTGCGACGTGATCGTGCCGGTGCGGCCGGCCGGGCTGGAGGTCGTGCCGTCGTGCCTCGGGCTGAGTTTTGTGGAGAGCGAGTTGACCTCGGACTCGAGCGGGCCGTTGGCGCTACGCGAGAAAATCGCCGAGGTGAAGGACGACTACGACTTTGTGATCATCGACTGCCCGCCGAACCTCGGGCAGATGACAACAAACGCACTGCTGGCTTGCCACGGCGTGATCATCCCGACGCAAACCGAGTATCTCGCCAGCCTCGGAATGGAGAAACTCTTGGCCTCGATTGCAAAGATCAAGCGCCGCTTCGTGTCCGACTTCCACATCCTCGGCATCCTGCCGACCATGCACGACGTGCGGCTCCACCAGCACCAAGTCGTGCTGGAGCACCTGCACACGACGTTTGGCCAGTCGCTGCGGATCTTCCCACCGATCCCGCGCGCCACCGTGCACGGCGAGGCTGCCCTCGCCGGCCGTGCCGCCTTCGAGGCGGAACCCGAAGCACCGGGTGCCGCCAACATGCGCGTCCTGATCGACGCGCTCATCAGCGAGCGCGAGAAGCGCCTGGAGGTCCTGAATGTCGCGTGATTCCCTGCGGGCGGCGAGCCGTCTCGGCAAGGGGGCGGCTGGCGGCGCCTCCACGGTCAGCAGCATCTCGGCGCTGTTCGCCACGCCCGACACCGACTTCCCGGTCATCACCCCCGACATCACCAACATCGAGGACAACCCGCACCAGCCGCGCTCCTCGATGGACGAGGAGGCGTATCAGGTCCTGAAGGCGTCGATCGAGGAATACGGGCTCCAGCAGCCGATCGGTGTGCTGCAGTTGAACCCGATGCGTTTCCGCTTGGTCTACGGCTCACGGCGCCTGCGGGCCATGCGGGAACTCGGCAACGCAACCATCCCCTCCCGCGTGGTGGCCAACCTGGACGGGGCCAGCGCGAAGAAGATCGAGGAGATCAGCGCCCGGGCGGATGAGATCGCGCTGTTCGAGAACCTGCACCGCGACGACCTCGACGTCTTCGACGAGGCCGAGGCCATCCGCGGCCTGAAGGAGCGCCACGGGCTGCGCTACAACAAGATCGCCCCGATGCTCGGCAAAACCACAACGGCGATCTCGCGCATCCTGTCGGTCTTGCGTCTGCCGGACATTATCCGACGCGAAGCCGCGGTCTTGAAGCCGGCGCGCTATCGGCTGTTCGACATCGCTGGCCTCGATGACGAGGTGCAGCAGATGGCCATGTGGGAAGCGCTCAAGGCAGAGATGACTGGCGCCTCCCGGCCGGCGCCGGTCGCCCAGGCGGACGAGCGCGACGATAACGCGAGTGAGCCCGGGCTTCCTCGTGAACGACGCAACCGGATCGCCATTCCGAGTCTGCTGCCGCAACGCCATGCCCGCCACATCCACCACGCCCATGAAATTCTAGCGGCACTCCGGGCCGAGCCGCGTCCGCTGGGCGAGGACGATCTCCGACGCCTGGAAGACATGCGCGAAGCCATCAACGTGATCCTTCGCGCCGCCTCTTAGGAACCGGGAGGGGCGCGCCACGCGGTCGTTCCTCTCCCCTAAAAAATTGCGAATCCGCAATTTTTCCAACGCCACGCTCTCGCCGAAACCTCCGTCAAGCCGTCCTGAAAAATTGCGGATTCGCAATTTTCTCGACTGGCCTCATGCCGCGCACCGGATCCGCAATCGCATGATCGATACCGGTGCTGGCGCTGCCGGACGCGGAGTGCCTTACGGCGTCAGCGTCCGGGTGGCCCGGTCGAGGTACCGCTGCGGCACGGCGCTGCCAAAGCCGGAGATCACCGCGCGGGCCGCGCGCGCCGACAGGCCGGTCTGCCTCGCCAGCGCGACGGCGTCCAGGCGGTTGCGGTCGGCGTAATGGCGGATCCGGTGCGCGGCGTCGGCCTACGGCCGGTGCTTGTCGGTGGTCCATGCGTACATGGAGGCGCTCCTGTGCGAATAGGGAAGACCGACGCCCTTCAGTTGGGGCGGCGCTCGAGGCGGCACAGGATGCTGTCCAGCACCGGCGCGGGGGCAGGATCACGACGCCGTCCAGGATGACGCGCGCCTGCCTCGGCGTCCCAGCTGTGGTCTTCGGGGATAAGGCTGATCCAGCCCGCCAGCATGTGGCGGGCGCTCAGTGCGTCCTGACGGGACTGGCCGTCAGCCGGGCGATGGTACGAGCCCATGGGGTTTCCTCCTGTGCCGCCTTATTGGTGGTGGCGTTGGCGTATGATGTTCCCATCTGACGGCGGGCAGGAATGCGACACCCTGCTATCCCCATTTGCGTGTTCGGTCGAACAGCCCAACGGCCATCATGGAAGGAGGATGACAGCGGCGACGTTCGTTTCCGCATGAGGGCGAGGCGCCCTCGATGCAGAAGGATGCCGGAGATGTCTGGCCG
>JAEYOB010000801.1 GCA_023412175.1 Pseudomonadota bacterium
GGTTGCGGCCGGCGGCCGGCGCGTCGAGGCGGTCAGCGTCCGTCATCGGCGTCTCCCCGTTCGGCGAAACTGGCCAGTTCGGCGAATCGGGCCAACATCGCCACGTGCGACCGGATGCCGTTCTTCAGGCACTTCAGCTCGAACTTCTCGTTGGGCGAATGGATGCGGTCGTCCTCCAGCCCGAAGCCGACGAGGATCGAATCGAAGCCCAACACCTCGCGGATGTCGCCCGCCACCGGAATCGATCCGCCGCTGCCGATCAGCACCGGCCGGTTGGCGTACACGTCGCCCAGCCCGGCCATGACGGCGCGCAGGAAAGGCGAATCGGTCGGAACCCGGATGCCTGGCGACTGGCCGAAGGGCTCGATCTCCCACCGGGCGTCGGGCGGCGTCCTCTCCTCCAGGAAACGGCGGATGCCAGCGAGGATTTTGGCGGGATCCTGCCCCGGCACGAGACGGCAGGACAGCTTGGCGCTGGCCTTCGCCGCGATCACCGTCTTGGCGCCGGCGCCGGTGTAGCCGCCCCAGATGCCGTTGATGTCGCAGGTCGGCCGTGCCCACAGCCGCTCCAGCGCCGACCGCCCGGCCTCGCCGGTGGGGGTCTTCAGCCCGACGCCGGCCAGGAAGTCCGACTCGCGGAAGCCGAGGTCCCGCCACATGCCCAGCTCCTCGGCGGACGGCTCGCGCACGTCGTCGTAGAAGCCGGGGAACCGCACCCTCCCCTCGTCGTCGTGGATCTGGCCGAGGATGCGGGTCAGCGCGTTGATCGGGTTCAGCACCGCGCCGCCGTACAGGCCGGAATGCAGGTCGTGGCTCGGGCCGTGCAGCGTCGCCTCGACGTACAGCAGGCCGCGCAGGCGGGTGGTGATGGCCGGCGTGTCGATGGTCCAGGAGTTGGTGTCGGTGATGATGCAGACGTCCGCCTTCAACTCCTCCCGGTTGGCGAGCAGGAACGGCATCAGGTTGGGGCTGCCGGTCTCCTCCTCGCCCTCCAGCAGCACGGTGACCCGCACCGGCAGCGTGCCGTGCACGGCGTGCCAGGCGCGGAACGCCTCCAGGAAGGTCATCACCTGCCCCTTGTCGTCCACCGCGCCGCGCGCGACGACCCGCGGGCCGTGCTGCGCCTCGACGATGGTCGGTTCGAAGGGCGGGCTGTCCCACAGCTCCAGCGGCTCGGGCGGCTGAACGTCGTAGTGGCCGTAGTAGAGGAGGTGCGGGACGTCGCCCGTCCCCGGACCGGCGTGATGCGCGACCACCATCGGGTGGCCGGCGGTCGGCCGCACCGACGTCTCGAAGCCGAAGGAAGCCAGTTCGGCGGCCAGCCAGTCGGCGGCGCGGCGGACCTCGGGGGCGTGGTCGGGCTTGGTGCTGACGCTGGGAATGCGCAGCAGGTCGCACAGGCGCGCCACGGACGCGTCGAAGCCGGATTCCACGCGGTCGAGGACGGGTGCAACAGGGAGCATGGCGGTCGCCCTTGCTTTCATTGAGGGTGAGCAGACTATCTAGCGGCAGCACATCGAAAAGTCAGGCGCCCCACGGCGGGGCGCCCCGTTCATCCACAACATGGAGACAGCTATGCCGAGTCTGGACGGAAAGGTCGCCCTGGTCACCGGAGCGTCGCGCGGCATCGGCCTGTCGGCCGCCGTGGCCCTCGCCGAAGCCGGCGCCACCGTGGTCGGCCTGGCGCGCAGCAATCCGGTATCCGACGAACTGGCCGGGTGTCTGGCGGCCATCGGCCGGCCGCACTGGCTGCACAGCGTCGACGTCTCCGACTGGGCGGCGGTCGAGGGAGCAGTGCGGACGGCCGGCGAGCGGTTCGGCGGCATCGACGTCGTGCTCAACAACGCCGGCGTGGTCGCGCCCATTGGCCGGCTCGGCGACACCGATCCGGCGGAGTGGAACCGGAACATCGCCATCAACCTGGGCGGCGCCTACAACGTGGTGCGGGCGGCGCTGCCGGCCCTGCTGGCGCGCCGCGGCACGGTGGTCAACATCAGCTCCGGCGCGGCCCACCGCCCGGTCGAGGGCTGGTCGGCCTATTGCAGCGGCAAGGCCGGGCTGGCGATGCTGACCAGCATGCTGGCGCTGGAGTACGGCGCCGAGGGGCTGCGCGTCTTCGGCCTCCAGCCGGGCGTGGTGGACACCGAGATGCAGGTGCAGATCCGCGCCTCGGGCATCAACGAGGTCAGCCGATTGAAGCGCGAGGACCTCGCCAGGCCCGAGGACCCGGCGCGCACCATCGTCTACCTGTGCTCGCAGGACGCCGACGACCTGGCCGGGCAGGAACTGACGATCCGAGACCCGGCACTGCGCCAGCGGGTCGGGCTGGCCTGACCGCATCAGCCGTGCATGGGCGGGTGCGGCTCGCCGGGAATGGGCGGCGGATCGGCCGGCACGTCCGGCCCGTCGGGGTCCGGCATCGGCGCGGGGATCGGACTGTCCGGATCGCGCGGCGGTGGATAAGGGCTCATGGCGGCTTTCCCTGGTTGCGGCTGCACGGTTTCAGTGGCGGCGCTGCGACAAGGCCAGCGCATCGACGGACGGCAGGGCGGCGATCGCCGCCTCGGTCAGGCCGTCGATGCGCAGCGTCTCGCTATCGGGCGCGAGGCGCACCCGCTCGATGGGAATGCCGACGTTCTTGTGGGTGTAGGGCAGCGCCACGACGAGCGTGGCCGGCGACCCGCAGGAATCGAGGACGACGTCCTTCACCGCGCCGACCGTCTGGCCGTCGGCGCTGGTGACCGGGCGCTCGATGAGATCGTCGAGATCCGACAGTTCGGTCCCGCCGATGACCGCCAGCGTGTTCGGATCGGGGCACGCGGAGGCGGAGGCGGCCGGAGCGTGCAGCACCAGGGCCGCGGCGGCGATCAGCGCGCACCGGATAATGGGTTTGGGCATGGCCTGTTCCCCCTTGCCGTTGCGGACATCTTCCGTATCAACAGCAACGGGCCGGCTCCCTCCCGCAACCCTTGCGGGTTAAGCGCCGTGGCGTTCCTCGGCGGCGCGGGCGGCGGCCAGCGCCTCGCGGTAGCGGCGCAGGCGCCCGTAGGTCGGCCATGCCCGCGCCAGCAGCGGGTCGCACCACAGCAGCAGCACCATGCCGCCCAGCCCGGCGAATCCACCCAGAAGCGCCCCGTAGAAGAACCCCACGACGGCGCCCAGCCATTGCGGCAACGTGTGCGCGGCGCCGTCGAAAGCCCGCTCGACCGCCACGCCGAGCGTGGCGACCACCATGAGGATCGCGCCGGCCCGCCCCGGCGAGTACCAGAGGCGCAGGTCCCCGGCCTCCAGCCCGTAATCCTCGGGAACCGGCCGCGCCGCTTGCTGGTAATCGTCGATCATCGTCCCCGCTGCCCACCTGCACCGTCGCCGGCACTGTAGCGCGGGCTCCGGCGGGGGGCGACGGCTTTAGACCCTATGTTCGCGGCCTGAAAGGAGTG
>JAEYOB010000001.1 GCA_023412175.1 Pseudomonadota bacterium
ACGCTGAACGGTGCCGTGCAGTCGCTGGTGGCCGATCCGGAGGTGGCCGACCTGTTCGGCCGCGGCGCCGGCAAGGAGCCACCGCGCATCGTCACGCTGGCGGCGGCGCGCGACACTGCAGGCGGGCGCAAGGTGATCGAGGGCCGCATCGACCAGAGCGCGCGCATCCGTGAGGCGCGGATCAACGGGCGCTGGGTCTTCGTCGACGACCAGGGCCACTTCAGCACCGACATCGCCGTGCAGCCGGGACAGAACGAGGTGGTGCTGACCGTCACCGACGACACCGGCGCCGTCGTCGTGAAGCGGATCGCCGTGGAGGCGGCCCGCGCCTCCGCGCCGCAGGCCGACGTGGCGCGGGGCGGCCGCAGGATTGCGCTGATGATCGCCGCCGACACTTACAGCAACCCGCTGATCCCGCCGCTGAAGACGCCGCGGACCGACGTGGCTGTGGTGGGCGAGGCGCTGAACCAGCGGCTCGGCTATGAGACGCGCGTGCTGACCAACCCGACCAAGGCGGACATCGTCGGCACCATGCGGGCGCTGGGCCGCGAACTCGGCGAGCAGGACCAGATCCTGCTGTACTACGCTGGCCACGGCTACGAGGTGGCGGAGACGGGCACCGGCTACTGGCTGCCGGTGGACGCCGACGCCGACAACCCCAGGAACTGGCTGTCGAACAACGACGTCGCGCGCTTCCTGAACCGCATGCCGGCCAAGCAGATCCTGGTGGTGTCGGACAGCTGCTATTCCGGCGCCTTCACCCGCGAGCAGAAGGTGGACCCCTCGGTGGCGAGGACCGCGCCGGAGCAGCTTCTGGGGCGGCGTTCGGTGATGGCGATGTCGTCGGGGGGCGACGAGCCGGTGGCGGACGGCGACATCCATTCCCCCTTCGCCGAAGCGCTGATCGCGCGCGTGCGCCAGTTGCCGGGTGACAGCGGCGGGTACGAGCTGTTCACCCAGGTTCGCGACGACGTGACCGCCGAGGTGCCGCAGACCCCGCAATACGGCGTCATCAAGGCCGCCGGCTATGATGAGGGCGGCGATTACCTGCTCAACGTCGGGCAGCCGCAGCGGACCGCCAGCGCGCCGTGACCGACACGGGGTCCGGGGGCGCTGTCCGGTTGCGGAGACGGCATTGCGGGTTTAACGTATGTTTGCTTAGGATTTTCGCTGAATTCTCTGGGAAAGGTTCTGGAGGGGCAATGGCAAGGGCACTGTTCTTGGCTGCGGCGACGGTTTCCGCCCTCGCCGCCGGCCCGGCGCTGGCGAACCGGCCGGCCGCCCTAGTGGAGGATCTGACGGACAAGGTTGCCGGCATCCAGGTCATGGACTATGTCGCCGTCGGGCAGACCATCGCCCTGAAGCCGAAGCAGCGGCTGGTGCTGAGCTATCTGGTGTCCTGCACCAACGAGACCATCACCGGCGGCACCGTCACCGTGGGTCCGCGCGAGTCCGCGGTGGAGGGCGGCACGGTCGAGCGCAGCACCTTGCCCTGCGACGGCGGCGCTCTGCTGCTCGCTGCCAACGAGTCCGGCAAGGCCGGGGTCACCGTGATGCGCGACGCACCGATCAGCCTGCCGGGCGCCAAACCGCGGCCGCAGATCACGCTGTACAAGACCAGACCGATGATCGTGGTGCCGGCTCCCGGCCGCGTGCAGTTCGAGCCGCTGGACGGTGGGGCCGACCCGGTGACCGTCAACGTGCCCGGCAAGGCGGTGGACCTCGCCAAGGGGGCCGCGGCGCTCAAGCCGGGGGCGCTGTATCGCGTCACGGCCGGCGCCAAGTCCTACGTTGTCAAGGTGGACGCGGCGGCGAAGGACGGGGGCGGGCCGGTCCTCGGCCGCCTCATCCGCTTCTGAGCCGACATCTCCGGGTGGCGACGCGCCGACTCCTCCCCGCCGCGCTGTCGGCCGTCGTGCTGGCGGTCGGGGCGGCGTGGGCGGCGCTGCCGCTGGTGCAAGGCGCCTCGCTCGACGCGCTGTACGCGGTGCGCGAGGCGGTATACGGACCGCAGCCGGCACCGGAACCCAGCCGCGTCGCCATCGTCGCCATCGACGAGGAGACCTACCGCCGGCCGCCCTTCGCCGGCACGCCGCAGGTGCTTTGGACGCCCCATCTGGCAAAGGTCCTTGCGGCGATCGACGCGGCGGGCGCCACGGTCATCGGGCTAGACCTCGTCTATCCGACCTCGGCCGAGGCGGCGATCCCCGGATTCGAGCGGGATTTCCTGCTGGCGCTGAGGCAGAGCGGGCGCCAGGGCCGGATGGTGCTCGCCAAGGTGCAGCACAGCGCGCAGCCGCTCCTGCCGCACCGTGGCCACGCCATCGCGGTGGGCGGCGGCGCCAACATCCGCTCGGTCAATCTGGTGGAGGATGCGGACGGCGTGCTGCGCCGCGTTCCGTTGACGCTGACCGGGCAGGGCGGCACGCCGGAGCCCGGATTTGCCGCCGAACTGGCCCGGCGGGCTGGTGCCGGCCCCGGAAGCGGGAGCCTGCTGGTCAACCATCCGACCAAGGCCGGGGCGTTGCCGGCCTATTCCCTGGCCGATCTCCATGCCTGCGCCGAGGCCGCCGGCGATCCCGACTATTTCGGGCAGCACTTCCGCGGCAAGGTGGTGCTGGTCGGCACGGCGCTCGATGTCGAGGACCGCAAGCTGTCCTCGAACCGCTGGGTCACCAAGCCGGAAGGACTGAACCCGCCGGCGCGCTGTTCCCTGCCAGCGATGGCGGACCTGACCAGCGCCGACCGCCGCCGCGACACCATCCCCGGCGTCTACGTGCACGCCGCCGCGGTGTCGAACCTGCTGGCCGGAAACACGCTGGCGGAAATTTCGGTGCCGGCCGCGCTGGGCTGGGTGGCCCTCCTGGCCACGGTGGCGGCGGGGCTGACGCTGGCGCTGTCGCCGCTGCCGGCGGCGTTGGGGCTCGGGG
>JAEYOB010000257.1 GCA_023412175.1 Pseudomonadota bacterium
GGCTCGACCGACGCAGCCAGGGCCCGGTCGATGACGGCGTCAGCCGTACGCGTGGCCGAATCGACCACCACGCCGAGCGCATCGGCGATGCGTTCGCCCAGCTCGCCGGCCAGCCCGGCCTTGCCGATCACCTCGGCATCCCTGCCCGCGTAATAAGCGGCAGCGAGGTGCTCGCCGGCCTCTTGCACCTGGAGAAGGGCGGTCCGCTGCTCCGCCTCGCGCCGCTCGTCGGCCGCCGCCATCTTCACGGCCATGAGGGCGTCGTCGAACGCTTGCTCTGCGGCCGTCGCGCGCTCCGCCTCGCCAGTGAACGGCACGTCCGGCAGGAGGACATCCGTGGCCACGGCCAGGTCGGCAAGGGCCTGAGCCGCCGACTGTTCGCCGGCAAGCAGCGAATCGCCGGTGGAGAACTGCACGCTTCCGGCAAGTTCGGCCAATGTCGGCGCATGGGAGGCCAAGGCGTCGCGCGTGGCGTGGGCGGCCGTGATAACGGTGGCGAGGCCGGTATTCATGGCCGACAGCCCCTCCGCTCCGGCGTGGCCGGTGGAAAACTGCACGTTCCCCAGCTGATCGGCGATGACGCTGACTCGATCGGCCAAATCCTTGCCCATCTGGACGGCCTGCTCGAAAAACGAGGTCTCCAGCAAAGCGGGTACGGCGGCTTGCTCGGCCTGTTCGGCGGCTTCCTGCTGGGCAATGGCCAGGTCCAGAACCTCCGGCAGATGCTCGAAGGCCTTGCGCATCTCAGGATCCGCGTCCAGCACCGCGCGCATCTCCTCGATCGCCAAGGCTTCGGCCTGGGACGCAAGCGCATGGGAGGCGGCTGAATCGCTGACGGCGTCGATGGGGGGGCCGAGATCCGGGCCGAGCGCCGCCGGGGCGGCGGGGGGATCGGCAATTCCCGCGTCCTCGCCCGAGATGCGCTGGGCCTCGTTCACGGCCTGGCGGGCCTGCGCGAGGGACGTCGCCATCTCGTCGGCGCCCTGTCCGATACGGTCGATGTCGGCGGCGAGATGGGCGAGCGAAAGCTCGCCATCGTTCAAGCCAGCGATGCGGCGTGCGTCGTCCGGGTAGAGCGCGGCGGCGGCGGCGATGCCAACGCCGATGCCGGCTAAGCCGATGCGAACGGGAGTAAGCGTGCGTCCGGGCGCTCTGAGATCTGCCTCACCGATGGGGAGCGGCAGGTGCGGCTGAAGGGCCGGAATCCTGTCGACCTCGACCGCCACGCCATCGGCTCCCCGGTCGTCCAGGGGGACGCCGGCCTGTGCGGCCGCAATGCGCAGCTGGTTGGCCGGCTCGCCCATGGCAAACCGCCAGCCGTCGGCTCCCGGTACGCTGGCAATCGGCAGCAGGTCCCGGTCGGCGGCGTCCTCGGCGATGGATGCGAAGGCGGCGCGCTGCTCCGGAACGGAGAGTGGGAACGGGGAATGCGGGAATACGTGATCAGCGCTGGCTGAAGAGGCCATGGCGGTTGTCTCCTGCAGGAATGATCGTCCAGCCCCGGCAGCCGCGTCCCGGCCCCGGTGCCGTACAACACTATAACCGTGCTCCGCTGCAATGAACACGGCGGATTCGGGCGCAGGCGCGCGGGAGCGCGCGTGCGCGTGACCCAAACCGTATGCCGTTTCGATCACTCCCGCGGGCGGAACGGAGTGCGCTGGCGCTGTGCCGAGCAGCGTCTCCCGGCGTTCCTCGGCGGCGGCCAGGCCGGACTTGGCCTGTTCGAGCCCTGCCATCGCCTTCACTGTCTCCCGCTGCGCCCGCGACACGGCACGGCGGGCCTGCACGACGGCGACCAGCGCGGCGCCGGCAGCGCCCCAGCGGTCGTAGGCATCCCGGTACTCCGCCCGGCGCACGAGTTCCGGCAGACGGCCATAGGTCACCTCGCCCCATGGCCAGGTCCCGGCCAAGGCATCGACGACGCGCCGGGCCTCGGTCTTGGTTGCGATGGCATGCCCCCTGCCGACGAGGGGAAGGCCGGTGGGCAGATGGCTGATCTGCCACCCCGCCTTTGTACGCGGCGCGGTCACCGGCACCGCGGTTCCGCCGAGCGCATCGGCCAGGGCCTTGCGCACGAACCGGTCGCGCGCTCCGGTCAGGCCGGCGGCGGCCGCAGCTCCGAATGGTTCGCCCGCTTCCATGCGGGAGACGACCCAGGATACGGCTTCGGCGTCCAGCAACCGGGAGCGCCTGTCGTAATGGTGCTCGGCGCCCTCGGCATGGTTCCGGCGCTCGGCAACCAGCGCCCGGAGATCGTCGAGGCTGCGCTCCGGGCCGCGGAGGGCCCAGGCGGCGGGCACGAGCTCGACGGCGCGATGCACGGCAAAGGCGCCGCACCGCTCCACGGGCAGCGGCACGGCCTGCCAGCCCGCAGGGCCGGGAACGGCGATCGTCGCTTCGGCGCGCTCCCAGGCGTCGCCGCCCAGGGGATTGACCGGCTGCGAGCGGTCGGATGGCGCGACCGCGTTGGCGGCCGCCTGCATCGAGACGAGCGCCGGGTGCCCCTCGAGGGCCTTGTCCGGGACCGGCTTGCCATCGGCGACCGCGCGGAACACCGCCGAGGCGTGGTCGCGCAGCAGCGGACGCATCGCCTCCAGGTCGGTGCGCCGCGGATCGGTGGGAGGCAGGTCGCGCTGCCTGGCAACGACGTACTCGGCCCGCGACATGTCCCACGCCGGCCGGTCGCCCAGGGCTTCGGCCTCGCTGAGAATCCCGGCGGGCTCGACTGGCTCGCCGGGCGGAGCAGGTTCCGCCGGAAGCGGTGTGGGCGCCGCGGCCTTGTAGCTGACGTCCGTTGCGAACTGCCCATGCGGCACGGCGCCGAACCGGCGAAGGTAGCGCCGGGCGATCTGCCACTCGGGCTGCCGCCGCCCGACGGTGCCGTCGGCTATGGAGCGGAAGACCGCTTCCGCGTCGGGGGGCGGTGCGAGCTGGCCCTTCAGCCCTCCGCGGGCCCACCATCCGAAGGCATCGCAGACAGCCTCTTCGGCAAGCTCTGCGGGCCCCAGGCCCGGATAGCGATGGCGGACGGCGAACGCGTCGACCCATCGGGCATTATGAGGCTCCCGGACGAGGGCGTCCCACTCCCGGTCGTCGAGGTATCCGCCGTGGCGGAACGCGTGAACCAGCTCATGATTCCAGACACGGTCGAACTCCCTTGACGCGAGGGTTGCTTCGGGAAGTGCTATCACCTGGCGTGCGGCACCGTCCAGTTCGGCCGTATAGCGCAAGCCGGAGATGGCGTCCCATGTGCCGTCGGGCATGGCACGCATGGCGCGGTCGACCGGCTGTACCACGACGCGAGGAGCCGTGCGGTCGCGCAGGTCGACGACGTCGGCAGTGCCGGGAATCACGAAGCCGGGGCGGTAATCGACGAAGAAGTGATTGCCGATCCATTGCCGGTCGGTGTCCGCCGCAAGGGGCGGGGCGCCGAGGCTGAACTGCGGTGCAGCCGTCAGGCCTCCTGCGCCGAAGATCCGTGTGTCGCCGGCGCCTTCCGCGTATCCCATTTCACGCAGCCAGGTGTCGCGCGCCGCCGCGTCGGTAGGCCGTCGGCCTATGTCGCCGTTTGCGAGGGCTGCAAAGGTCTCGCGGGCGGCAGGCCCTAAGGCGAGATCGGCGGCAAGCCGATCAAACAGGGCACTGGACCTCCCGACACGATCCGAATCTTGCGCAGCTCGCCATGCGTCGGGGGTTCGGCCAGAGGGCCCTGCTGCTGCTTCGGCAAGCGCGTGTGCGGCATGCTCCTCAGGCCATCGAACAGAAGGATACTCTCCGAGTCCGTATCGGCGTTCGGCTCTGGCAAGGGAGTCTTCGGATCGGAATGCGGCGAGCTCGTCATCGCGCAAGCGCCCTTCGCGGATGTGGAGGTGAACGGCTTCATGATACAGCGTGTTGGCCGGGTTCGCATCCGTCATCGCGACGAGGACGTGATGACGGACAGAGCCGTCGGCTTCTCGCAGCGGGACCGTTGCGCCGACGAGGGGAACCAACTGCGGATCCTCTCGCGGCCCTACACGCGTCACGATGGAACCGACCGGATGCACCCGTTCGAGAGCCTCCTGCGGCATGCATGAATGTGCGAGCGGTGAAAGAGCTTTGGCAAGCCGGTCGCGGTGTGCGGCGAATTCCGCGTCGTTTCGCACGGCGATCATTGTTGAAGGGGAAACCGGTACATACCACCATTCGCGGCCGGCGATCTCGCCCACGATGCGCTCTCCGGGACCCGGCAGCCATCCGGGCACCGGTGGCTCCGGCAGGCGGCGATAGGCGATCAGCCCTCCCGGGAGGCGGGGACCCAGACCGAACTGTGCGGTATCGGCTTTCGACCGGTGTCCGCCGGCAGGCTCCGCCGGGACGACCGGTTCCGGTCCCAAGGGTTTGGCACGCCCCATAAGAGCGCGCTTGGCGGCATCCACAACACGCTTGTCTCCCTCCGAGGCCGCTCGCCCGGCCCCGTCCGGCAAGGCGAACAGGGCACGGGCTTCTGCGGAAGCCGCGAGCGCCGGGCGGCGGCGCATCGCTTTGGCATAGGCGCCGCGAAACCGATCGACGGGATCGTCACTCTCCTGGACGCCCGCTCTTTCGAGCCTCAGCTGCAGTTTGGCCGCCGCCGACAGAAGGTCCCGGCCGAGCGATGCGCCGGGGATGGCGAGCGCCGCCTGGACGGCGGCCGTGCGCTGTCTGCGCAGATGCGGCACGCCGCGCCAGGAGGTCCGCAGCTCATCGTCGAACCGCTTGCCGGCAACCCGCACCGTGCGGTTCAGCGTGCGCTTCGCATCCGCCACGAAGGTATGAACGGCGTCCTGCGCCCTTTCGCGCGCCGTGGTTTCCAAAGCTGTGCCCCGCTGCGGACGGTCGCCGGCCCCGAAGTGGGGGCGCAGCCCGGTGAAGGGCCGGGGACCCGTCGGGGGCACCCGCAATTCGAGGTCGGAACGCGACCACCAGTGGCCGGCCAATGGCGTGAACTGCGCCTCGATGGCCAACGGGCCGGACGGTGTGTCAACTGTGACCGGAAAGCGCACCGGCGCTCTGGCAGCCGTCATGTCCGCCACCTCGGCAAGGTCGCTGGTGACGGCGAAGACTGACGGATCCGCCATGCTCCATGAATTCGGCGTGGAACCGTCCGAGGGATCGAAGAAAGGGAAGCGATGATCCCCGTCCGGCCGGAAGGTGACGTATCCGCGCGACCGATCGACGTCGGCTTGCACCGGGCAGCCGCCGATCGTCAGGGTGACCGTTTCGGCCGCCGGTAACGCCGCCGGGCCCAGCACGCCGTCCCGAAGCTCCAGCCGCGGCAGTGAGGTTCCAAGGTTCAGCAGCCGCGCTTCGACCTCGGCCGCCTGACCGCCCGTCAGCACCAGCACCGGCGTACCCGACGGACCGATCAATGCCGGCGTGCCGATGCGCGCCAAGGGCGAGAAGTCGGACGGATCCAGCGCGCCGTCGCGGCCGGTGCCGCGCATGGCTCCCGCCGCATCGAGCGCGGCCGGGCCGAGCAGAAGCCAATGGGCTCCCACCCGGACCAGGCCGTCAGGAAGGGGTCGGCCCGGCGACAGGGCGGCGGCAACATCGAGCGCGCCGGCCACGGCGGCTTCTTCCTCCGCCCATCTCTCCATGCCGTTCCGTTGGATCGCCCCCTTGAGCCGGCGCAGCACCATGTGCAGAGGGCGGCCGTCCCGGGCGAGCGGCGTCTTATCGAGCGGGGTCCGGCGAACTGCCGTCCAGTCCGCCAGCGGCAGTGCGGCTTGCGCGAACGCACGCGCATCCCGCCGCCGTTCGAAACGGGCGAGCGGCAAGCCTCCGGGCGGCACCACGAGCCAGTCCCCGCGGTCGGAACCGATCCGTGACCGGTCGTGCAGCCGTGCCACGGCAAGAGCGCCGTAGACGGCGCCCGGTACGGTTTCCGGTGACGTGCCCGGCGCCGTCACCACCGCGACGGGGCGGGCCAGCCACTCCGGCGGCCGCTCCGGCGCCCGCACTCCGGTCCGAACGGGATCGGCCGCCCGCCGCACGAGAACCGGGCGGGAGTCCTCGGCCTGCGCCATGTCGGCGAGGCGCGCGAGTTCATCGTCGGTGGCGTCCTTCGGCGCAACGACGGAGACGTCGACGTATTGATCGTCCGCGGCGACCCGGCTCGACATGCCGTAGTGGATCCGCGCGTTCGAGGGTGTGATGAAGCTGGCGGCGGGATGAACCGTCCGCGGCCGGGTGCGCACGAGGAAGCCGCGTCGGCCGAGCTTGCCCTCGAAGGTGATCTCCTCCGCCGGCATGGTCTTCCCGCCCCCACCGACGCGCCGGCGGTGCGTCTCCCGGAAGACCCGATCCCAACGCCGCGCCGCAGGAGAACGGCGCCGGGCTGGAGCAGCGGCGTCGCTGGTCCCGTCCATGCTCAGCCCATTCCGTTGCCGAGCGCCCGGCCGCGCGCCGCCCGTTCACGCCGGGTGGTTTCGGCGGTGAGCACCTCCGCTCCCGCCTTCAGCTCCGCCACCTGGATTGCCCTGGCGGGGTCACGGGCGAACAGGGACGCGAGCGCCTGGGTCGCGGTCAGCCGCTGCGCCAGATCCTCCGGCGAGAGGCCGCGGGCACGCAGGGTGGCGTCCTTTCGGGAACCCGGATCCACGGGCGCGTAGAACGGCTGCACCGGGGCTGCCCGCGTCGGCGGAGCAACCGGCCCGCCTGCGGCGCCTGCGGCCGCTCCGACAGTCGCCGGATTCTCGATGGCGGCGGCTGCGACGCGGGCGGCGGGACCTGCATGAGCAGTGTGAGGGACGGGCGCCTCATCGGCGACGGCAAGAGAAACCGTGCCGCGCACCGCGTCGACGCTCCGAACCGACGCGAGGGGCATGCCCAACCCTTCCATCTGGGCGGCGAAGTCGGTGGTGGGCCGCTGCGAGCGTTCGCCGGCGCCGACCACCACGGCGTTCGGATCGAAGCGCACCTCGACAACGCCGGCCTCGGCCGCCCGTGGCGGCATCTGCTGCCTGCGTTGAACCGCCTCCTGGCCCAGCGAATAGTGCACGTCGCCGCGGCGGGCGGCGCGGGCCCGATAGACGGCCCCGGCGTGGTGG
>JAEYOB010000083.1 GCA_023412175.1 Pseudomonadota bacterium
GTCGAAAAGGCCCACCGGGACGTGTTCAACGTCCTGCTCCAGGTGCTCGACGACGGCCGGCTCACCGACGGCCAGGGCCGCACGGTGGACTTCCGCAACACGCTCATCATCATGACCTCCAACCTCGGCTCCGACGTCATCGCCGCGATGCCCGAGGGGCAGGACATCGACAGCGTCCGCGACGAGGTGATGGAGGTGGTCCGCGCCAACTTCCGGCCGGAGTTCCTCAACCGCCTGGACGAGGTGCTGCTGTTCCACCGCCTGACCCGCGGCCACATGGGCGGCATCGTCAAGATCCAGCTCGGCCGGCTGACGAAGATGCGCGCCGACCGCGACATCGTGCTGGAGGTCGATCCCGCCGCCACCGACTGGCTGGCCGAGGCCGGTTACGACCCGGTGTACGGCGCGCGCCCCCTCAAGCGGGTGATCCAGCGCGAGCTGCAAAACCCGCTGGCGACCATGATCCTGGAAGGCAAGGTCGCCGACGGCGACACGGTGAAGGTCTCGGCCGAGGCCGGGGCGCTGACCATCAACGGCCAGCCGGTCGCCGCGCAGGTGCGCACGGCGAAGACGGCGCAGTAAGACGACAAAGCGAGGGGCCGTGCGGCCCCTCGCACGCCCGCGCCAAGGGGCCATCGGCCCCTTGGGACCCCATTCAGGCGTTCAACGCACCCACCACGACGCGGGCCACCTCGGCGGTCACCGCGTTGCGCTCGTCGAGCGATGCCTTCGTCTCCGTGATGTAGACGCTGACGATCAGGGGCTTGCGATTCGCCGGCCAGATCACCCCGACGTCGTTCGCCGTCCCGTACGCGCCGGTGCCCGTCTTGTCGCCGACACGCCAGCCCTTCGGCACGCCGGCGCGCAGCCGGGCGTCGCCGGTCTTGTTCGCGACCAGCCACGCCGCAAGCTGCTCGCGCGATGCCGGCGACAGCCGGTCGCCGAGAACCAGCGCGCGGAGCGTGGCGGTCATGGCGCGCGGCGTCGTGGTGTCGCGCGGGTCGCCGGGGATCGCCGTGTTGAGGTCGGTTTCCCGGCGGTCGAGCCGGGTCGCCGTATCGCCAACAGAGCGCACGAAGCCGGTCACGGCGGAAGGCCCGCCAAGGCTGTCCAGGATGAGGTTGGCGGCGGTGTTGTCGCTCAGCGTCATCGTCGCCTCGCAGAGTTCCGCGAGCGTCATCCCGTCGCGGACCCGCTCCTTCGTGACGGGCGAATAGGTCACGAGGTCGCCGTCCTGAAACCGGATGCGCCGGTCCAGCGTCTCCCGGCCCTCGTCCACCCGCGCCAGCACGGCCGCGCCGGCGAGCAGCTTGAAAGTGCTGCACATGGGAAAGCGCTCGTCCGCGCGATGCCCCCAGAACCGCTCCGTCCCGGTGTCCAGCGCGGCGACGCCCAATCGGGCGCCGATCCTCTTTTCCAGCGCGGCCAGCGCGCCGGCAACCCCGTCGCCGGTTCCAGCCGCCGCATGGACAAGGCCGGGGCGCAGCATCGCCCCTCCGGCGGCGAGCGAACCGATCAGTGCTGAGAACGCGCGCCGCGTCAGTGTCATGTCCACGATGATCCCTCATGCCGGATCGGGCGCGACTGCACGCCCAGGTTGTTGATGCGCCAGGAGGGTACGAGGGTTGGACCGGGGCGGCAAACCACGTTATCTAGAGCGAGCCATGAATTGAATTTGGGCATTGATGGTCAGGCCCTACCTCCCGCTCAACGCGCTGCGCGCCTTCGAGGCGTCCGCCCGGCATCTGAGCTTCACCCGCGCCGCAATTGAATTGTGCGTCACCCAGGCCGCCGTGAGCCATCAGGTCAAGCTCCTGGAGTCCCGGCTGAACGTCACGCTGTTCAAGCGCCTGCCCCGCGGCCTGATGATCACCACCGAGGGCGAAGCCCTGCTTCCCGTTCTGCGGGACTCCTTCGACCGGATGGCGGAGATGCTGGAACGGTTCGAGGGAGGGCACGTCCGCGAGGTCCTGACGGTCGGCGCGGTCGGCACCTTCGCCGTCGGCTGGCTCCTGCCGCGTCTGGCGGATTTCCAGGAGAAACACCCGTTCATCGACCTGCGTCTTTCGACGAACAACAACCGCGTCGACATGGCGGCCGAGGGGCTGGACTACGCCATCCGCTTCGGAAACGGAGCGTGGCACAGCATCGACGCCGCGCATCTGATGGAGGCGCCGCTGTCCGTCCTGTGCGTCCCGGAGATCGCGGATGATTTGCGGGAACCGGCGGATCTGCTGAACCGCACCTTGCTGCGTTCCTATCGGGCGGACGAGTGGAGCGACTGGTTTGCTGCGGCCGGGGTCGCCTGCCCGGCTCCCCTCCTGAAGGGCATCGTGTTCGATTCGTCGCTGGCGATGATGGAGGCGGCCATGCAGGGTGCCGGCGTCGCCCTGTGCCCGCCGCTCATGTTCTCCCGCCAGCTCGCCATCGGGGCGATCCGGCAGCCCTTCGACATACACGCTCCAGCCGGAAGCTATTGGCTCACCCGCCTGAAATCCCGCCAGCCGACGCCTGCCATGCAGGCGTTCCACGACTGGATCGCGTCGATGGTCTGATCCGGTGCCCTGGATTACCGCACCACCCGCCAGGATCCGTCCGGCTGCTGGCACTCCGTGCCGTACATCGGCTCCATCCGGCCGCCGATCAG
>JAEYOB010000161.1 GCA_023412175.1 Pseudomonadota bacterium
CGACGCAGGCGTACTCGACGATGACCATCCCGCCGCCGCCGGCGGCGCGGGCGGCGTAGTAGGCGAGCATCTCGTCCGACACCGAACCGTCCGGCGCCGCGAGGTTAGACTCCATCGGCGCCATCACCACGCGGTTGCGCAGCTCCAGATGGCGCAGCCGGCCGGGCGAGAAGAGGGCGGGGAAGGGCGGGGACATCCGGGTGCCGTCCCTCAGCCCTGCGCCGCGGACACGGCGTCCGCCGCGTTCAGGCGTTCGTCCGCCATCTCGCGCAGCACGTTCTTCTTCACCTTGGCGCCGTTGGGTCCGTCGGTGACCGGCATGGCGTCCAGCGCGAAGACCCGCACCGGAACCTTGTAGACGGCGAGCTGCGCCCGGCAGACGGCGAGCACCGCCGCCTCGTCCAGCGCCGCGCCCTGCCGCATCACCACGAAGGCGACCGGGCGCGTGCCGGCGGCGCAGGAGGCGGCGACCACCTGGCAGGTAACGACACCCGGCGTCGCGAGGATGACGTCCTCGATCTCGGTCGGGCTGACCAGATAGCCGCCGATGCGCAGCACATCCTTCATGCGCGCGATGAACACGAAGCCGCCGTCTGGCAGCCGGTAACCGAGATCGCCGGTTTGCAGCCAGCCATCGCCGGTGAAGGCTGCGGCGGTCGCGGCCTCGTCGTTCAGGTAGCCGATCATGGCGTTGGGAGCGCGCAACTCGACTGCGCCGACCTCGCCGTCGGCGAGCAGCTCGCCGCTCTCCGGATCGCGCACCCGGATGGCCGCGTCGCGGCAGGTCGGCAGGCCGCCGCCATGGGCGCGGCGCTCCAGGGTTGCGTCCGCCGGCTGTGCCGCGAACATGGCAAGGGTTTCGGTCATGCCGAAGAAGCCGCGCAGCAGCACGCCGTGCGCCTCAGCCCGGCCCGGCAGCACGCCGGTGAGCGCGGGCGTGAAGTTGGCGTGCCCGAACATGCGCAGGGCGGGGAAGGGCTTACCTTCCGGGACCACCGCCAGGACCTTGTCGAGCATGTCGTCGGTGCCCAGCATGTGGGTGACCCCGTGCTCGATAAGGAGGCGCGCCGCCTCTTCCGGAACGAAACTCTCCATCAGGACGATCGGGCGCTGCGCCCGCAGGGCGGCGAGGGCGAGCGTGTAGCCGAAGGCGCCGCACATCGGGATGCCCAGCAGCAGCGACGTGCCCGGCTCGGGCAGCGCGATGGCGCCCGCGGCGTCGCCGGCATGGCGGCAGTTGCGCTCCTGCGTGTGCATCACCAGCTTCGGCGCGCTCGTGGTGCCGGAGGTGGAGAGGATCAGGCAGACGTCGCCGGGCTGCCCGTCGGCAACCTCCGGCCCGTCGCCGGTCAACAGCTCCTCGATGGACTTTTGCGCGACGCCGTCCAGAACCGGGGCGCCGGAGCCGCAGGTCACCACCAGGGCGAGGGCGGCGCGCTGCTCGGCGGGCACGGCCCGGAGCACCTCGACGCACAGGCCCTTGCGGTGGGCCGGGGAGAGCACCATGGCGCGGCAGCCGGTGCGGGCGAGCAGGCTGCCGACCTCGTGGCTGCCGAAGCGCACGTTCAGCGACACCACCGCGACGCCGAGGCGCGAGCAGGCCATGGCGACGGTCAGCCATTCCGGCACGTTGGTCAGCCACAGCGCCAGCCGGTCGCCGCGCGTCAGGCCGAGCTGCTTGAACGAGGCGGCGAGGCGGGCGGAATCGCGCCGCAGGTCGCTGAAGGTGACGGTGCGGCCGGGTGTCACGATGGCCGGCGCGCCGTCGGGCGCGCCTTCCAGCATTTCAAAAAGGCGGGACGGGGGCGTCATGCCGGGATCCTCAATCATGGGCATGCTCAGGCGGAACGGTGCGGGCCGGCCGGCAACCCCGGCGGGACACAGGCGCTGGGCAGGGAACCAGTCATGGGTACGCTCCTCCATGCGACGGACGCGGTCCGTGCGTCTTCCCCCGTGGTCGGGGTTGTGATGGCTTGGGCCGGGCGTCGGCGAATCGCGTCGCGATGCGGCGTGGCCGTTGACCGGCGCGGCAGCAATAAAATCACATATGATTGTTTTATCTGTCAACGCGTTTGATGGGGTGTGCTAGAATATCCGTCGAACGAGCGATCGGATGCCGGATTTTCGCCGGCTGGCGCGGTCGCGCAAGAAGGATGGAGCAGTCCCCCAATGGCGCAGCCAAACCCGAGCAACGCAGCCGATGTACGGGACAACGGAAACCGAAAGGAAAGCCGCAAGCCGCAACAGGAGCGCAGTAATTCGACTCGAAAGAAGCTGGTCCGTGCGGCCATCGATCTGCTGTGCGAGCGCGGATATGCCGCCGTGACGACCCCGGATATTGCCGACCGTGCGGGCGTTTCGCGCGGCGCCTTGCAATATCATTTCGCATCGAAGGACGAAATCTTCTTCGCTGCCATCGAAGAGATCACGCGCTGGATGGACGAGGAGATGAATCTCGGCTTGTTCGCCGGTCTTCCGGTGGTCGAGCGGGTCGATCGTGTGGTCAATCAGTATTGGGGCGTGTTCGGCAGCACGGACTATGTGGCGGCCCTGGAAATCCGCCTGTACGAACGCTTCAACGAAGGGCTGCACGAGAGCATAAAGTCGAAGCTCGGCAAGGTGACGGAGGCCCGTGACCTGGAATGGGTGCGGCTGTTCGCCGATTCCCCCATCGATACGGGCACGGTCGTCCGTCTGCGCCGGATGGTTCTGGACACGCTGCGCGGCTTTGCGTTGCGGCGGATCCAGGAGGGGCCGGACGCGGAAATGGAACCGCACCTGGGCCTGCTGAAGAGCTTCGTTGCCGGCGTGCTGCTCCATGGACCCGATCTGGCCAGCCTGGAGCATCCCAAGGGCGGGATAAAAAATCATCATAGATGATTTTTTATGTTGCGGCTCGGCGGACCAAACCTATAATCAGCAAAACAAACCAATGGCGACGCTGCCGATGGGCGTTGCCTGGCATCGGCGGAGCGGGCAGGGGAATTCCCCCGTCCCGCCGGCGGTGCGCGGCCGAGCGGCCGCCCGCCTGCCATGCGGCATGAAAGGGGGGGAATCATGACGTGGTGCGCATCTCTTGAGAAGGCGACGCGCGTCGCCGTGTATGCGGCCGGGCTGCTCGGAGCGGTCTCCGCAACGGCGCTGGCGCAGTCCGCCGCTCCGGCATCGGAAGCGCCGAAGGAGATCCGCATCGGCGTGCTGACCGACAAGTCGAGCATCTTCTCCGACCTCGTCGGCGACGGATCGGTGCAGGCCGCGCAGATGGCGATCGACGACTTCATCGCCGCGGAGAAGCCGGAGTTCAAGGTCAGCCTGGTGTCGGCCGACCACAGCAGCAAGGCGGACGTCGCCTCGTCGATCGCCCGCCGCTGGTTCGACCAGGACGGGGTGGACCTGATCGGCGACGTGGCCGGCGCCTCGGTGGCGCTCGCCGTGTCCAAGCTGGCGCCCCAGTACAACAAGGTGGTGCTCGTCTCGGCGGCGGCGCAGAACAGCCTGACCAACGAGGAGTGCCTGCCCACGGTCCTGCACTGGACCTTCAACTCCTACGGCGTGGCACGGACCACCGCGCGGGAGATGATGAAGCAGGGCAAGGACACCTGGTACTTCATGACCGCCGACTATGCCGGCGGGCATTCGCTGGAACAGGATGCCGCCACGGTCGTCAAGGGCGCCGGCGGGAAGATCCTCGGCGCGACGCGCCACCCCTTCAACACCGCCGATTTCTCGTCGCCGCTGCTGGTTGCGCAAAGTTCGGGCGCCAAGGTCATCGGGCTGGCGAGTGCCGGCAACGACCTCGTTACCTCGATCAAGCAGGCGAACGAATACGGCATCAGCAAGCAGCAGACGCTCGTCGGGCTGAACGTCTTCCTGCTCGACGTCCACGCGCTCGGGCTCGACATGGCGCAGGGCATGTACCTCACCAGCGCCTTCTACTGGGACCTGGACGAGGAGACGCGGGCCTGGGCGCGCCGCTTCTTCGAGAAGCGCCAGCGCATGCCGACCATGCCGCAGGCCGGCCTGTACTCCGGCGTCCTGCATTATCTCAAGGCCGTCAAGGCCGGCGGAACCAAGGAGGCGAAGGCGGTCGTCGCCAAGATGCGCGAGATGCCGGTCCGCGACATGTTCGCCCGCAACGGCAAGCTGCGCGAGGACGGGCTGATGGAGCACGACCTCTACCTGTTCCAGGTCAAGTCCCCGGCCGAGTCCAAGTATCCGTGGGACTATTACAGCCTGAAGCAGGTGGTGCCCGGTTCCGAGGCCTTCCAGCCGCTGTCGCAGAGCACCTGCCCGCACGTGAAGAAGCTGTAAGGCACGGGACCGACGATGAGCGACGAAGTCCTGCTGACGTGCGGCGACGGGATCGCCGTCGTCACCCTCAACCGCCCGGCGGTGCGCAACGCCGTCAACCGCGCCGCCGCCGAGGCGATCGCCCGCGCCATGGACGAACTGGACAGTCGTGCCGACCTGCGGGTCGGCATCCTGACCGGGGCGGGCGGCATCTTCAGCTCGGGCATGGATCTGAAGGCCTACCTGCACGGCGAAATCCCCGTCATCGACGGTCGCGGCTTCGCCGGGCTGGTGGAGCGGCCCCCGGAAAAGCCGCTGATCGCGGCGGTGGAGGGGCACGCGGTGGCCGGCGGGTTCGAACTGGCGCTGGCCTGCGACCTGATCGTCGCCGCCGAGGACGCCCGCTTCGGTCTGCCCGAGGTGAAGCGTGGCCTGATTGCCGCCGGTGGCGGCCTGCTGCGCCTGCCGCGGCAGATGCCCTACCGCCGCGCGCTGGAGATGGCCCTGACCGGCGACACCATCACCGCCGGGGAGGCGCTGGCCTTCGGCCTGATCAACCGCGTGACGCCGGCCGGCGGCGCGCTGGAAGGGGCGATGGCCCTGGCGCGCGCCATCGTGGCGAACGGCCCGCTGGCGGTCGCCGCGTCGAAGCGGGTGCTGCGCGAGGCGCCGGATTGGCCAAACGACGCCATGTTCGCCCGTCAGCAGGAGATCGCGGAGCGGGCCCTGAACTCCGCCGACGCGCGCGAGGGGGCCGCCGCCTTCGTCGAGAAGCGGGCGCCGCGCTGGCGCGGGGAATGAAGAGGAAGGACAAGCCGATGGGACCTTTGGAGGGCCTGCGGGTCATCGAAATCGCCGGGATCGGACCCGGCCCCTTCTGCGCCATGATGCTGTCGGACATGGGGGCCGAGGTCATCCGCATCGACCGCGAGGCGACGCCGGACCTCGGGATCGACATCCCGCCGCTGTGCAACGTCACCAACCGCGGACGGCGCTCGGCGGTGCTCGACCTCAAGACCCCGGAAGGCGTAGACGCGCTCAAGCGGCTGGTGCGCCAGGCCGATGCCCTGATCGAAGGGTTCCGCCCCGGCGTGATGGAGCGGCTTGGCCTCGGGCCGGACGATCTGCTGGCGGTCAACCCGCGGCTGGTCTACGGCCGCATCACCGGGTGGGGGCAGGACGGGCCGCTGGCCAAGGCCGCCGGGCACGACCTCAACTACATCGCGCTGTCGGGCATGCTGCACGGCGTCGGCCCGGCCGACCGGCCCATGCCGCCGCTGAACCTCGTCGGCGACTATGGCGGCGGCGCGATGTACCTGGCCTTCGGCATGGTCTGCGCTCTTCTGGAACGCGAGCGGTCGGGGAAGGGGCAGGTGGTGGACGCGGCGATGGTGGACGGCGCGGCGTCGCTGGGCACGGCCCTCTTCGGGCTTCTGAAGGCCGGCCTGTGGCGCGACCGGCGGGAAAGCAACCTGCTCGACGGCGGGGCGCCATGGTACGGCGCCTACGAGACCAAGGACGGCAAGCACGTCGCCATCGGCCCGGTGGAACCGCGCTTCTACGAGACCCTGCTGCAGCTTCTCGGCCTGGACGATGACGGGCTGCGCGACCGCGGGGAGGCGAACTGGGATCGTCTGCGGGCGGCTTTCACCGAGGTCTTCCGGACCCGCACGCGCGATGAGTGGTGCGCGTTGCTGGAGGGGACGGACGTCTGCTTTGCTCCCGTCCTGTCCATGGCGGAAGCGCCGGGCCACCCGCACGCCGTGGCGCGCGACGGGTTCGTTGAGGTGGGCGGCGTGGTCCAGCCGGCACCGGCGCCGCGCTTCAGCCGCACCAAACCGGCCATCCAGGGGCCGCCTCCGTCGCCTGGGGAGCACACCGGGGAAGTCCTGGCGGACTGGGGCTTCACGCCGGAGGATATCGCCCACCTGTCGCGGGGGCGGTAAGCAAGGAAGGCATTCTCTGTCATCACAAAAGAATGTTTTGTGGTGGTGGGGGCTTGTTATTCACGCGATTTATCCACTGGTACAGCCTTCAAAAAAATTCACATGAGATTGTTTTGGAGTTGTGCTGATGGGGTGGAAAATGTATCATTCGCAAACAAAGCGAATCCTGCGGTTCGGAACCGGTGGAGCGCGGCGAGCCTGCCTTCGTGGCGCTCAAGCGGCCAGCGGCCGACATCAAGATCATCGGGGAGCGCCATGACGACCACGACGTATGCGGGTAAGCAGGCTTCGATCCTGCCGTCGGCCGATCCGGATTGGCTCGCCAAGCGGCAGGAGCCCATCCTGGAGCCGGACCTGCCGGTCATCGACCCGCATCACCATCTCTGGGACCTTCCCCGCCAGCCGCGCTACCTCGCGGAGGAACTGCTGGGGGATGCGACGGCCGGGCACAACGTCCGCGGCACCATCTTCACCGATTGCACCGAGGCCTACCGCACCGAGGGGCCGGAGAACATGCGCCCGGTCGGCGAGACCGAGTTCGTGGCCGCCATTGCCGAGGCGAGCGCCCGCGGCGAATACGGCCCCGTCGCCCTGTGTGCCGGCATCATCTCCTACGCCGACCTGCGCGAGGGGGAGTCCGTCGCCGCCGTCCTCGAGGCGCACATCGAAGCGGGGCGCGGCTACTTCCGCGGCATCCGGCAATCTACCGCGTGGGATCCCCATCCCGAGATCCGCACCACGATGCGCACCCCGCCGCAGGGGCTGCTGCTCGACCCGCAGTTCCGCAAGGGCTTCTCGCGTCTGGCGCCGCTGGGCTTGACCTTCGACTCCTGGGTCTACCATCATCAGTTGTCGGACGTCGCGGATCTGGCGCGGTCGTTCCCCGACACCACGATCATCCTCGACCATGTCGGTGGCCCGATCGGCATCGGCCCCTACGCCGGCCGGCGCGACGAGGTCTTCGCGGTCTGGAAGGAAGGCATCCTCGAGGTGGCGCGGCAGCCCAACGTGTCCGTCAAGCTTGGCGGGCTGGCCATGCGGCTGAGCGGCTTCGGCTTCCATGAGCGGCCCGAGCCCCCCTCGTCCGAGGATCTCGCCCAGACGTGGCGCCCGTACATCGAGACGTGCATCGAGGCGTTCGGCCCGCACCGCGCGATGTTCGAGAGCAATTTCCCGGTGGACCAGCTGTCGTGCAGCTACGCCGTCCTGTGGAACGGTTTCAAGCGGCTGGCCGCCGGATGCAGCGCCAGCGAGAAGGCCGACCTGTTCGCCGGCACCGCGGCGCGGGTGTACGGGCTGAACGGAGTGCTTTCCTAGGCGGGAGGCTGGTTCGGACGAGCCGAGGCCCCGCACACGAACAAACAGAATTCGGGAGGATGAGATGTCATTTGCGAAGCGTCTTCTGGGAACCGCATCGTTCCTCGCCGCGCTGGCGGCCGCCACGGCGGGCGCGCAGACGATGAAGCCCGAGGTGAAGATCGGCGTCCTGTCGGACATGAGCAGCGTGTTCTCGGATCAGGTCGGCCCCGGCTCGGTCCTCGCGGCGGAAATGGCGGTCGAGGACTTCATCGCGGCCGAGAAGCCGGACTTCAAGATCAAGGTCATTTCGGCCGACCACACCAGCAAGGCCGACGTGGCGTCGAGCATCGCCCGGCGCTGGTTCGACGAGGAGAAACTGGACGTCCTCACCGACGTCGCCGGCGCCTCGGTGACGCTCGCCGTGTCGAACATCGGCGCCGAGAAGAACAAGATCGTGCTCGCTACCGCCTCCGGGCAGAACAGCCTGTCGGGCGAGGACTGCAAGCCGACGCTGCTGCACTGGACCTACAACACCCGCTCCGTTGCAGCGCCGACCGCCAAGGCGGTGACGGAGAGCGGTGCGAAGAGCTGGTACTTCGTGACCGCCGACTACGCCGGCGGCCGGTCGCTGGAGGAGGACGCCACCACGGGCGTCAAGGCGGGCGGCGGCAAGGTGCTCGGCTCGTCCAGGCATCCCTTCAACAACCAGGACTTCTCCTCCCAGCTGCTGACCGCGCAGGGATCGGGCGCCCAGGCGATCGGCTTCGGCAGCGCCGGTCCCGACGCCATCAACGCGATCAAGCAGGCCAACGAGTACGGCCTCGCCGGCAAGGTGGCGCTGGTGCCGCTGCTGCCCATGGTCACCGACATCGACGCCCTGGGCCTGGGAATGACCAAGGGCATGTACGTGACCGAGCCCTTCTATTGGGACCTGAACGACGAGACCCGCGCATGGTCGAAGCGCTTCTTCGAGAAGCGCAAGAAGATGCCGACCATGGTCCAGGCCGGGCTCTATTCCGCCGTGACCCACTACCTCAAGGCGGTCAAGGCGGCGAAGACGGCCGACACCGATCCTGTCCTCGCGGCGATGCGCGACATGCCGGTCAACGACATGTTCACGAAGAACGCCCGCATCCGCGCGGACAACATCGTGCTGCGCGACATGTTCCTCTTCCAGGTAAAGGACCCGTCCGAGTCCAAGTACCCCTGGGACTACTACAAGCTGGTGCGCACCGTCCCCGGCGATGAGGCGTTCGCGCCGCTCTCCGAAAGCAAGTGCTCCCTCGTCAAGAAGTAGCGTCGGCAGCTCCCGCCGGCCGGACCGCCCCGGGGCCGGGGGCCCCCGCGGCCGGCGCGCGGGGCCCC
>JAEYOB010000217.1 GCA_023412175.1 Pseudomonadota bacterium
CCGAACACCACGACCATGAAGCTGTCCACGATGTAGGCCTGCCCCAGGTTGGGACTGACGTTGCCGATCTGGGACAGCGCCACGCCGGCCACCCCGGCGATGCCGGAGCCCAGGCCGAAGGTCAGCGCGTCCACCCGGCCGGTGCGGATGCCCATGCTGGCGGCCATCGGCCGGTTCTGCGTCACGGCGCGCATCTGCAGGCCCAGGCTGGTGTAGCGCAGCGTCGCCGCCAGCGCGCCGATCACGGCGAGCGCGAAGACGATGATGGCGATACGGTTCCAGGTCAGCACGAGGCCGGGCAGCGCCTCCCAGGCGCCGGTCATCCAGGCCGGGTTGGCGACCTCCTTGTTCGGCGCGCCGAAGATCGAGCGCACCACCTGCTGGAGCATGAGGGAAATGCCCCAGGTCGCCAGCATGGTCTCCAGCGGGCGGCCGTAGAGGAAGCGGATGATGCCGCGCTCCAGCGCCACGCCGACCGCGCCGGCCACCAGGAAGGCGGCGGGGATGGAGACGATGAGATAGAGGCCGAAGGCGCCCGGCGGCAGGAAGGCGCGGAACGCCTCCTGCACCACGAAGGCGGTGTAGGCGCCGAGCATGATCATCTCGCCGTGCGCCATGTTGATGACGCCCATCACGCCGAAGGTGATGGCGAGCCCCACCGCCGCCAGCAGCAGCACCGAGCCCAGGCTTAATCCCTGGAACAGGGTGAGCGCGCCGGCGGTCAGCGTCTCGCGGCGCTCGATGGCGGCGACCAGGGATTCGGCGGCGGCGCGCACCCCGGCATCGGCGTCCTTGGTCAGCGGGGCCACAAGAGTGCGCGTCTCGGCGGTCTGGACGGAACCCAGCTCCTCGACGGCCTTCAGACGCTCGGCGGCGTCGGGGCTGGCGAGCGCGGCGCGGGCGAATGCCTGGGCGATCACCGCCTTGACGCCGGGATCGGTTTCGCGGGCCAGCGCCTCGCGCAGCTTGGCGGCGGTCTCCGGCGTCGCGTTGCGCGCCATGCTCTCGACGGCGGCGAGACGGCGCGCCGGGTCCGGCGAGGTCAGGTCGAGACGGCCGATAGCGGCGGAGATCGCGCTGCGCAGCGCGTTGTTCACGGTGATCTTGGAGAGATCGCGGCTGGCGACGGTGCCGAGCGCGGTGCCGGTCAGCGGGTCGGTGATGGTGACCTCGCGCCCGTTCACCGTGCCGGTGACGACCTTGCCGTCCTCCTTGCGAGCGAAAAGGAGGCCGGCCTCCATGGCCTGCAGTACGGGGAGCGCGCGGGCGTCGCCGGTGGACGCGAGGCGGTCGGCGGCGGCGGCCTTCTCGGAGAAGCCGTCGGCGGCGAGGCCGGACAGCGCGGCCGGGAACGCGGCGTCATCGGCGCGAACGCCGCCCGTGGTCAGGACAAGCGCGAGGAAGACTGCGGACAGCAGCCGGGTGAACAGCATGATGGGAACCCTCCCCCGTCCCAATCTCCCTCCCCCACTCCGGGGGAGGGGCGGGGTGGGGTAAAATCAAGAATCCTTGGCTTTACCCTCACCCGGCCGCTTCGCGGCCACCCTCTCCCCGGGGAGAGAGGGTTTGCGCGCGGCGCTTACTTCATCTTCGCAAACTTCGGCTCGGCGCAGTTGCCGCAGACCCACGGGAAGGTCCAGTCGGCGGTCAGCTTGGCGCTCTCCGGGATGAACGGGCTCCAGGCGTCGGCCTTGATGGCGTCCTTCGTCTGGTTGACGATCTGGAACTGGCCGTTCGACTGGATCTCGCCAATCATCACCGGCTTCGACAGGTGGTGGTTGCTGTGCATCGCGATGTCGTAGCCCGACGGCGAGCGCACCTTCTGGCCATACATGGCCTGGCGCACCGCGTCCACGTCGGTGGTGCCGGCCTGAGCGACCGCCTGCGTCCACATCTTGAAGCCGATGTAGGTGGCCTCCATCGGGTCGTTGGTCACGCGCTTGTCGTTCTTGATGAACGTCTTCCACTGCTTGATGAAGGCGTCGTTCTCGGCCGAGTCCACCGACTGGAAGTAGTTCCAGGCGGCGAGGTGGCCGACGAGGTTCTTGGTGTCGATGCCGGCCAGTTCCTCTTCACCGACCGAGAAGGCCACCACCGGGATGTCGGTCGCCTTGATGCCCTGGTTCGCCAGCTCCTTGTAGAACGGCACGTTGGCGTCGCCGTTGATGGTCGAGACCACCGCGGTCTTCTTGCCGGCCGAGGCGAACTTCTTGATGTCCGCGACGATCGTCTGCCAGTCGGCATGGCCGAACGGCGTGTAGTTGATCATGATGTCGTCTTTGGGCACGCCCTTGGAAATCAGGTACGCCTCAAGGATCTTGTTGGTCGTGCGCGGATAGACGTAGTCGGTGCCGGCCAGCACCCAGCGCTTGGCCTCGCCGCCCTCCTTGCTCATCAGGTACTCGACCGCGGGGATCGCCTGCTGGTTCGGCGCGGCGCCGGTGTAGAAGACGTTGCGCGAGGACTCCTCGCCCTCGTACTGCACCGGGTAGAAGAGCATGCCGTTCAGCTCCTCGAACACCGGGAGCACCGACTTGCGGCTGACCGAGGTCCAGCAGCCGAACACCGCCGCGACCTTCTCCTTCTGCAGCAGCTCGCGCGCCTTCTCGGCGAACAGCGGCCAGTTGGAGGCCGGATCGACCACCACCGCCTCGACCTTGCGGCCGAGCAGCCCGCCCTTCTTGTTGATGTCGTCCACCATCATGAGGACGGTGTCCTTCAGCGTGGTCTCGCTGATCGCCATCGTGCCCGACAGCGAGTGCAGGACACCGATCTTGATCGGCTCCGCCGCCATCGCCGCCGTGGCGAACAGCCCCGCGGCCAGCGCGCAGCCCGCCACCATGCCCCTCATCGCAAGCGCTTTGATGCCCATAGG
>JAEYOB010000333.1 GCA_023412175.1 Pseudomonadota bacterium
CCGAACAAGGTTCACACGGTTCCAACCGGCGACAGCAAGGCCCCGGACGCGCAATAGCGGCCCTCCGGCCGGAGCTTCACGCGCCGCTCGTGGTGCCGCCCGACGAGGGCAACCGCATGTTTTCTTCGATCGCAGGCTCAAACGCGGGAGCGGTTTGCCGGATCCTGGCATTGCTGATCCTGCTGCCCTTGAGCGCCTGCGCCATCGGCAGCGGCGCGCCGACGGGCGGCGAGCAGGATCGCACGCCCACACTCGCCCCCATGCTGGAGAAGGTGCTCCCCGGCATCGTGAGCGTCATGGCCCACGGCCGGATGTCCGACGAGGAGATGGCGCTGCTGTCCGACCCGGAATTCCGCCGCCTCTTCGGCCTCCCCAGACGCCCCCAACCCGAGGAGCGCCAATTCGAGGCCTTGGGGTCCGGCGTCGTCATCGACGGTGCGAAGGGCTACATCCTTACCGCCAGCCACGTCGTCGATGGCGCCGACCAGATCACCGTCGCGCTGAGCGATACCCGGTGGCTGCCGGCGCGCTTGATCGGGCTGGATCCGGTCAGCGACGTGGCGGTGATCCAGGTCGACGCGGACGACCTCGTGACGGTGCCCATGGGAAGTTCCGACCGGTTGCGGGTGGGCGACTATGTCGTCGCCATCGGGAACCCCTTCGGCCTTGGCCGGACCGCCACACTGGGCATTGTCAGCGCCTTGGACGGCAACGCTTCGAAAAATGGCGGAACCGGTTTCATCCAGACCGACGCCTCCATCAACCCCGGCAACTCGGGAGGCGGGCTCGTGAACCTGAGGGGCGAGCTCGTGGGGATCAACAACAGTCTGATCGGCACGCTCATCGGGAACAGCGGGATCGGCTTTGCCATCCCCATCACCCCGGCGCGGCCCGTCGTCGACCGCCTCGTGCAGCAGAGCGCCGCTGGTGCGGAACAACGCTCCGGACGCGCGCCGCTTAACCGACGTTAAGGTCCGCTCCAAGGCGCCGGTCCATCGTGAGCGTGACGGCACCGAAACCACGCCCTCCATGGGGGACAAGCCATGCTGATGCCCGAAGCACGTCCGAACACGTCCACCGGATCCCGCCCGGCCGGGGAAGCGGCCTCGCCGATGGAGGTGTCCGATGCCCCACTGCGTGGCCCGAGTCCGGCATACAGCTTCCCTTACCTGCCCATCCGCGGCGAGATCATCGATCGTCTGGTGCACGCGTGGCAGGGCCGGTTCTCGCTGGCGATTTCACCGGCCGCCGTGGCACTCGCCTTCGCCGACTGGGCCATGCATCTTGGCAACGCGCCCGGCAAGCAGGCCATCCTGGCCGACAAGGCCATGCGCAAGCTCGTGCGCTTGGCGGTGTACAGCGGGGTGGCAGCGCTCGACCGGGACTGCCCGCCTTGCATCGAGCCATTGCCGGGCGACCAGCGCTTCACGAACGCGGATTGGCGGCAGTTCCCCTACAACCTGTACGCCCAACCCTTCCTGCTGATGCAACAGTGGGTCCACAACGCCACCACGGGGATCCCCGGGGTTTCGCGGGCCAACGCCCGTATCGTCCCGTTCGCGGCCCGCCAGATCCTCGACATGGTCGCACCCTCAAACAACCCCGCGACCAACCCGGAAATCGTCCACGCGGCCATCGCCAGCCAGGGCATGAATTTCGTCAACGGCTTCGCGAACTGGCTGGAGGACGCGATCCGCCTGATGACCGGGCGTCCTATGCCAGGAATGGACGCCTTCCAGGTCGGCCGCGACATCGCCGTTACTCCGGGTACGGTGATCTTCCGAAACGAGTTGATGGAGTTGATCCGGTACGCCCCGGCCACGCCGATGGTGCACACCGAGCCGGTGCTGATCGTCCCGGCCTGGATCATGAAATACTACATCCTGGACCTGTCGCCCGGGAACTCGCTCGTCCGCTACCTGATCGGGCGGGGATTCACGGTCTTTATGATCTCGTGGCGCAACCCCGGCCCGGAGCAGCGCGATTGCGGACTCGAAGACTATCGGCGTCTCGGCGTCATAGCGGCGCTGGACGTCATCGAGGCGGTCTGCGGTTCCCGCACGGTCCATGCCTGCGGCTACTGCCTGGGCGGCACCCTGCTGGCCATCGCCGCCGCGGCCATGGCGCGTGACGGCGATGAGCGGCTGCGGAGCATGACCCTGCTGGCCGCACAAACCGACTTCACGGAAGCCGGCGAGTTGATGCTGTTCATCAACGAGAGCCAAGTCGCCTACTTGGAAGACGTCATGTGGGAGTGCGGCTACCTGGACACGACCCAGATGGCCGGCGCCTTCCAGATGCTGCGGTCCAGCGACCTGCTCTGGTCGCGCCTGGTGCAGCAATACCTGCGCGGCGAACGCCCTACGGTCACCGACCTCATGGCCTGGAACGCCGACGGCACCCGCCTGCCGTACCGCATGCATTCGGAATACATGCGCCAGCTGCTGCTGAACAACGATCTGGCCGAAGGGCGATTCCACGTGGACGGGCGGACCGTCGCGCTCACCGACATCCGGGCGCCGATCTTCGCGGTGGGCACACGGCGCGACCATGTGGCGCCATGGCGGGCGGTGTACAAGATCCACCTGCTGAGCGACACGGCGGTGACCTTCCTGCTGACCGGGGGAGGGCACAACGCCGGCATCGTCGCCGGGCCGGAGCGGCCCGCCCGCCAGTACCGCATCATGACGCGCCGGCCGGAAGACCGCTATATCGATCCCGACGCCTGGGCGGCGACCACCCCGGCGCAGACCGGTTCCTGGTGGCCGGCCTGGATCGCCTGGCTGGAAGAGCGATCGTCGCCGGAAACCGTTGCCGCGCCCGTCGCACAGGGTGCTCCGGAGCACGGTTATGCGCCGCTCGGCCCTGCGCCCGGACGGTACGTTCTCGAGCCGTAACGGCCGGTGAGGCGCCCTCCTTGTCCTCCCCTTACCATGGCCATCCACCACATCGCCGCCGACCGCAATGGCTCATTCATCGGGAGACGGGTCGGTTGGACGCTCTACGCGGCTTGCCGTGCATCCCTGACGGAGAACGACAGTTGGAGACACGTACCGGCGTTCACCGTCCACTCCGGCTCCGCCCCAACCTGCTCGGCCAGCGCCGCAATCAACTGAAGGCCGGACGATCGCTTCCGGTTCGGCGGCAAGCCGATGCCGTTGTCGGCCAGCCTCAGGCGGATCTGGTCAGGCTCCGCCAATGCCAAGTCGAGTGTGATCGTCCCAGGTCTATCCGGAAACGCATGCTTGGCGCTGTTGGTGATGAACTCGTTGGCGATCAGTCCGAGCGAGACGGCGGTGTTGTGGTCCACGTCCGCTTCACAGACGCTTGCCTCAAAGGCGATGCCTCCGGTGTGGCTGCGTCCGTACAGAGCCGTGGAGTTCCCGCAGAGTTCACGAAGGTATCCACCCAATTCCACCGTTCCGACCCGGCCGGCCTCATAGAGCCGGCTGTGGACAAGGCGAAGTGCCTCGATACGGCCTTGCAGTTCGCCGAGGATATGGTGAACTTCATCGTTTTCAGACTGACTGTTCTCCAGCGAGATCAGGCTCAAAATGGCTTGAAGATCATTCTTAACCCGGTGCTGGAGTTCACGCATGGACGTCACCCGCTGATCCTCCACCTCACGCAGATGAACGCCGATGTTCCGCATCGAGTCGTACACCAGGGCCAGTTCCTCGACCTCGGTCCGCGGCAGGACCGGCACGTTCCCGCCCGGCTCCCGCATCGCGTTCGCCACCCCGATCAGCCCGGCGACAGCCCGGGAGAGCCGGCGGGCGTAGCCCAGCACCAAGAGGGTGGCGACGCCGAGCGCCAAGCTGCAGGCGGTCGCCGTCAACACCAGCGCACGGCGCAGCGGCGTTTCGAACACGGAGGTCGGAGCGGCAAACGCAACGGTCCATCCCGAAACGGCTGATCGGGAAAAGACGAGCGACAAGGGCTCCCCTTCCAGCGCGGGGCCTTCCGCGTGGCCATGCGGTGCCGACCGAATGGCCGACCGAACCCATTCAGGAGCCGGTTTGCCGACGAACTGCTCGGCGGCGCGTGTGCGGGCAACAACGACACCGTCCTGGTCGATGATCCCCGCCACCCACCCCTCGGGGATTCGTTCCTCCCGCAGCAGCGCCTCCCACTTGGACGCCGTCACCACCGCGCTGAGCACAAAGCGCTGCCCGTCTCGTCCGCGACCGGGAACGGTCACCACCGCTACGGGCGCGCGGGCGATCGGCCCATACATGAGGTTGGAAATTTGCGGTTGCCCCGTGCTGAGCGCTTTGGCAAGCCAGGGCGCCACGGCATCCGTCCCGGTCACGGGCGTTCCGTAGGGTACGGCCGTGGTGAAAAGCAGCGTTCTCGCAGCGTCGCGCAGAACCACGTGCGACCAATAGGGATGCTTGGCCTGGACCTCTTGCACGACACGGTAGAGTCGCTCGGGGTCGGCGTCCTCTACCATGCTTGCGGCGAGGCTTTCGAGGGCGGCTGTGGTGACGAGAAGCTGGAGGTCCAAGGCCACGGAAATGGCCTGGACGGTTCTGCCCATCTCCGCCTCGGCCAACCGCCGTTGGGACGACATGTTCCACGCCAGAAGGCCTAGGGTGATCAAGGCCATCGACGCCAAGGCCACGATCACGATGCGGAGAAGATAACTGCTGATGTTGCGCCGCGCGGATCCCAGGCCCAGCAAAGGCCCGGAGGAAAGGGGCAAGCTCATCGTCCCGTCCGAAATTTTTGGTTGCACACTCCCCGATCCACCGCTGGGCTTCAGCAAGGAAATCCTTGCTTACACGACACGTTGGCGGCATCGAGATCTATGGTGCATCACAGAATCTGTGCCCATTGATTTTGATCAGCAACCCGAACATTCATGCCAAGGATCACAGGTATGTTTCAGATACCTGCCATATCGGCTTAATTGCAGGCACAAGGCTCAGTAGGGGCTATTGACCTCGCGTTCGATGCGCGTCAGCAGGTCGACGAAGAACGGAACCTCGTCGGCCCTGAGTTTCCCATGCCGCTTCAGGAATTCGGCCACCGGACGCCCGGTGTCGCGGCCTTGGAGCACGCCATCTCGCACCACCAGGGTCTCCCGGACCAGCCCGGCGGCGGTTTCGTGGCATCCCCCGCACTTGTCCTTGAACCGTGGATCCGCGCCGGCCTGGGCCAGCAGCATGTCGTAGATCGGCTTCACTCGCTCCTCAGGAACGCCATGGTTCCGGAGGAAGAGCATCAGGTCGTCCCCATGATGCCGTCCAACCAGCTTTCCATTCTCGACGGTCAGGAACGTCCTGGCGAACCGCCCAGCGTGTCCGTGACACTCTTCGCAACGTTGATCCCAGAACCAATGCAGATCGAAGCCATCCTGAGCGGCAGGAGCGGGGGAGGCCGCCATGACCATAGATGCCGCTAGCCCAGCAGCCAAGCCATGTCTCATAGCCGCGCCTCCGCTTCCCCATGGCAAGGGGCGTGACCCCATGCTCTGCCTTCTGCGTGTGGAAGGAAAGAGCTTATGGCGCAAGCAACAAAGAGCCGGCACGCGAAAGGCGTTCACAGTGCCTTGCCGCTTTCCAACGCTCCGTGCTCCGTGAGCGCATTGATGATCTCGTACAGCCGTCTCGGACTGATCGGTTTGCTCATACAGTAGCAATTTGCAGCCTTGGCCCGCTCTTCAGCCGATTCCCAGGCCTCTCCTGTCAGCACAATAGCCGGAATATTCCCGCAGCGGAGACGAACCCGTTCCACCACGTCTTCATACCGTGTCGATCTGTCAAGATCGGCGTCCGTCAGCAGCAAGCTCGCGCTGCATTTCATATCATCCACTTCCCTCATAAAGAGCCTGTGGTCTGAAAATGAAATGACCATAAAGTTCAGAGTCTCAAGGTATGCCCTGATGGCATGAGCATCAAAGGGATCCGCCTCCAGGACGATAGCAATCGCTTCAGGATGTACCATACGGCAACCCTCCCCATTGAGAGACACCACAGGTCAACCTTTAGTGTCTGCGTATTTTAGGCAAATAAATGCTACTCTCGCACTTTGAAATTCGCAATGCCTCATGTAAGGGATTTTGCGATACGCCCGCCGCCCACGGGAAGGTTGGCGACAGGGATTTCTGTGAGAACCGACTTCCGGGGGATTCCGCCGTGCCAAGGCGCAGCTCCGCCGCAGTGCCTGGAACCCGCCGGATCCTGGCGGATCGCCGACGGCCCGGCCGCCGGACGCGTGAGCCATGCCCCTGCCTTCTCAGGGCATCCCATGGGAAAACGCTCCACGTGTGCCCCGCGATCACCACGTTCTCATCGATCAGGGTCAGTGCATCATCAGGACAGGCATGGCGGCGGCGGCAAGGACGTCGCGGGTGGCGCCGCCGAGCGCCCACTCCCGGACGCGGCTGTGCCCATAGCCACCCATCACGAGGAGATCGGCACCCGCACAGCGGGCGAGGTCCAGCAGCATCTCGCCCGCTGTACGGCCGCCTCCGGCCTTATGGATCACCCTCGCATCAACGTCCTGCTCGGCGAGGTAATCCCTCAGCCTTTCGGCATCGCCGGGAGGCACGTCATCGGCCTCGACCGTTCCGATGAGGATGCTGTGCGCGTTTCGCAGGAACGGAAGAGCCGAGGTGACCGCCCGCATTGCCTGGGCGCTGCCGTTCCAAGCCACGAAGACCGTCGTCCCGACGCCTTCCACCCGCCGGTCCGGCATCAGGATCACCGGGCGCGTGGAGACGAACAGCGCGGTTTCGAACACTGGCCGCCAGAAAGCGCCACCATCGTGGGTGGATCCGGAAAGCACGAAGAAGTCGGCAAAACGCCCTTCTGTCGCGACGAGATCAGGGAGCTGTCCGGCCGTCTCGTGCCAGAGCACCGAGAGAGGGTCGCTGGCTGACGCGCTCTCGACCATGGGTATGCCGGCCGCGCGGCAAAGCGTCTGGAGGTGATCGTACGCGGCGTTCCGGTCCTTGGCGATCTTCGTCTGCACTTCGCGCAACGCCTTTTCC
>JAEYOB010000387.1 GCA_023412175.1 Pseudomonadota bacterium
CGCAGGCGGGCAGCAGCCCGGCGTCCACGCGGTGGACGCAGAAGGTGCATTTGTCGGCGGTCTGGGTGTCGTGGTTGATGAAGCGCGCGTCGTACGGGCACGCCTGGACGCAGTAGGCGCAGCCGACGCACACCGTGTTGTCCACCACCACGATGCCGTCCTTGCGCTGGAAGGTGGCACCGGTCGGGCAGACCGGGATGCAGGGCGCGTCCTCGCAGTGGTTGCACAGGCGCGGCAGCATGTAGGTCCCGGTCTTGCCCTGCTCCGTCACCTCGTAGGTCGAGACGATCGTGCGGAAGCTGTTCTCCGGGACATCATTCTCCATGATGCAGGCGACCGTGCAGGCTTGACAGCCGACGCACTTGCGCACGTCCACCACCATGCCCCAGCGGTGCGCCGCGTCACCGCCCTTGCGAGCCTCGGCGGCCTCGGCCGGTGCCGGGGCCAGGGTCGCCGCCCCCACCGTGGCGGCGCCGACGCCCAGGAAGAAGTTGCGTCGTGATCGGTGCATGACGGGCCCCTTCGCACGTATTCCGTGGCCCGCGGCATTCCGCGGGCTTTCTCGTACGAAGGATAGGCGGACCGGTATCAGGGTCCTATTGGGGGGAATCCTAGACTTCTTAGGGTTTTCCCCAGTGACACCATAACGCAGGGATAATGATAGGGCCGGTGTAAGGCGTTAAGGTGTCACCCGGCCTCGAGCAGGAGCCGCGTCAGGTCCGCCACCGAGCCGACCTCGAGCTTCTCCATGACGTTGTGCCGATGAACCTCGACCGTCTTCAGGCTCAGGTTGATCTCCGCGGCAATGACCTTGCTCGGCTTGCCCGCGACGACCAGATCCGCGACCTGCCTCTCCCGTGGGGACAAGCGCGCCAGAAGGGAGCGGACACGGGCCTTGCGGGCATGCCCCTCCCAGGCGCGGAAGGACTTCTCGAGCGCTTCGTGGACCCGATCCAGCAGCACCTGGTCGTTGAAGGGCTTCTCGATGACGTCGACAGCTCCCGCTCGAAAGGCCCGGGCGGCCATCGGAACGTCGGCATGACCGCTGATGACGATGACCGACAGCAGCGACCCGGCTCGGGCGAGCGTATCCTGCAACTCCAGCCCGCTCATGCCGGGCATGCGCACGTCGGTCACCAGACAGCCCGGCTTGTCCGGCCGGATGGCATGGAGGAACTCCTCGCCCGAGGCGAAGGGTTCGACGTGCACCCCGAGTGAGCCGATCAGCCAAGTCAGCGAGTGACGCATCGCGGGATCGTCATCCACGACATAGACGGTGCGCTCCAGGTCAGCCATGGGGCTGTTCCTCCTTTCCGGCCTGCCGGGCCTCGTTCGCAACGGGCAGGGTAAAGCGCATGACGACACCGCCGCCAGCGTTGTCCGTCACCCAGAGATGGCCGCCGTGCGTCTCCACGATGGTGCGGCAGATCGACAAACCCAGGCCCATGCCATCGGATTTGGTGGTGAAGAAGGGATCGAACAGCCGCGCCCGCGCCTCTTCGGAAATCCCATGCCCTTGGTCGGCCACCGCGACCGCGACCCGCCCCTCTTCATCACGACCAGAGTGGACGGTCACGGTGCGGACACGTCCGTCCGCCGTGCCGCCTGGCACGTCTTGCATCGCGTCGAGGGCGTTCTTGACGAGGTTCAGGACGACCTGCTCGATTTGGACGCGGTCCGCCATCACAAGGGGAAGGTCGGTGGCGAGGTCCAGGGCGAGGGCGAGGGTGACGTTTCCGTTGCGCACCTGCCCCTGGCACAAGGACACGGCAGTGCGGATGGCCTCATTCACGTCCATCGGTTCAAGCTGGGAAGCCCGCTTGCGCACAAAATTGCGGATGCCCGCGATGATCTGCCCGGCCCGCTCAGCTTGCTCCGCGATGGCCCGCGTGATCTCCACCAACTGGGCCGGATTGCCCGTTCCCATCTCCAGACGTCGGGTGCAGCCGCGGGCATAGTTGGCAATGGCCCCGAGCGGTTGGTTCAATTCATGGGCCAGATTGCTGGCCATCTCGCCGAGAATGGACAGGCGGGCGACGTGGTCCATCTCCTTCTGCCGTTCACGCGCGGTCTCCTCGGCGCGGCGGCGCTCGGCCATCTCACAAACGAGGTCACGGTTGGCGGTGCGAAGCTCGGCCGTGCGCACTTTGATGAGATGCTCGACACGCAACGAGTGGACCGCCCACCACAGCAGGGCCATTGCCCCGACCGCAAGCCACTCCCAATGCTCGCGGGCAATGTCGATGAGCGAGACATCACGCAGGTAGCGGTAAGGCCCGATGCGCAGGGACCGGAACAGCGTGTGGACGGGTTGGTAGTCGAGCGGCACCGTCCAGCCCTCGTATCCCCCGGCCTTGGCCGCCGGATGATCGTCGGGCATCTGGAACAGGGCAACGACGACTGCCTTGGCGAGATCCTCCGGCGTTGAGGCGAGCCTGGCGAGCGGCCAGTCCGGATACAGGTCCGTGGACAGGGCGCAATCGAAGCCCGGCACCGTCTTGGGAGCAAGGACGCGGAACTGCCCCGGATCCACCCGTCCCTCCGCGGCAAGCTCCTCCAGAACGCAGGCGCGCAGCACGCCGACATCGACCGCTCCATCCCGGACCGCGAAGACGACCCGGTCTACGGGGAAGCCGGAGAAACGAAGCTCCTTCAGGTCCCGGTAAGGATCGACACCGGCCTTCAGCATCTCGCCCCAGGCGACCTGGAAGCCGCCGAAGGCGTCGGGGTCGATCGCCATGACGGTCTGCCCCTTGAGGTCATCCATCCCACGGATGCCGGTGCGGCCCGCGCGGACGATCAGGGCGGAACCAATCGCACCGCCCGAGGTCCCGGCGCGGGAGGAATGCAGCGTGGCGATCCGGGTCACGCCATGGCGCGCCTCGAGTTCCACGTAGTTGCCGGTGTTGGTCAGGACGAAATCGACGGTGCGGGCCTGCACGGCGGCGTCCATACCGGGCAGGTCCAGCGGGACCATCTCCGCGCCGCGGTCGGGGAACCGTTCGGCCAGATAGCGGACGGTCGGTTCCCAGGCGGCGTTCGCGTGGTCACCGCCCCGATAGGCGAGCACGCCGACGCGGATGGGCGGTTCCGCGGCCGGAACCGTGCTGGCGGTCAGACAGGCGGTAAGCCAGGTGACCAGCGCGAGAAGCGGGAGAACGGACTGGCCACGCCGTGGGACACACGGGCGACTGCCGAACCTCGAGGCGAACATAGACATCCGTGACCCTGGTCGCATGACTCCATGGCCGACACCGTACCGCCGCCGGTCGACTTGTCGAAGCGGCGACACGCTGTCTGTGGCGAAACACTGCCATTCGAGAAACGGTACGAAGGGGCCGCCAAGCCGGTGCGTGCCAACGCCCGGTCAACGACCACGTAGCTGACCGTATTGGTCGCCTCGTCGAACAGCGGGAAAACATCCGGCTTCATCGAAACCTCCTGCTTGGCCCTGCTGGGCCGTTCACCGTGCTGCTTGAACAGATGGCCGCGCCATATACATTAGTTATATCTAATTTATTGAGGTCGAAATTATGCTGAGCGAGCGGACCGACATCCCAATGGATCCCGCCGAACTCGAAATCCGTGCCACCGAGGCCGAGGCGTTCCTGCGCTCGCTCGCCAGCCGCCACCGCCTGATGATCCTGTGCTCCCTGCTGGAGCGCGAGATGCAGGTCGGTGAGCTCGTCCAACGCCTCGGGCTGTCGCAGTCCAACCTGTCCCAGCACCTCGCCAAGCTGCGCGACGAGGGACTGGTCACGACCAGACGCGAGAGCACCGCGATCCACCACCGCATCGGCTCCGAGCGCGTATTGCCCATCCTCTCCGAACTCTACCGCCTGTTCTGCACCGACCCTCGTCCCGAGTGACGGCTCAACCCTGACCTTTAGAGCCATGGAAAACTTCACGCCTGTTT
>JAEYOB010000415.1 GCA_023412175.1 Pseudomonadota bacterium
GGCAGGCGGCGAGCGCCGCCGCGGCTGCGGCGACGAGGAGAAGGGAACGGCGGGACGGCATGCTCTCTCCGGTCGGGGAGGGGAAAACGGCGTCCCTATATACCCCCGGCGCCGCATCGGACCAAGCCGGCACGGCGCCGGGCGCGGCCCTTTACCAGGAGCCGCTGCTGCCGCCGCGCGAGCGGTTCAGCGAGACCATGCTGCCGTCATAGTGGTACTCGGGAAGGGCGGCGATCTGGTCGGCGGTCATGTTCATGGCGACCAGGGCGTTGCGCTCGCCCGACCAGCGCAGCCGGTTGACGTCGAGCGCCACGTTCCGCTCGCCCATGCCCAGGATGCCGCCGGTGCCGACGACCACATGCGAGGCGCGGTTGCGGCTGCGCATCAGCACGTCCCCGACCTCGCCGACCTTGCTGCCGTTCTCGGCGATGACGCTCTTGCCCATCATCTCCTGCGGGGTGAGCGAGGCGACGCTGGTGGTGGTCTGTTCGGAAAGCGGGCGAGAGGCCTGCGAGGACGAGCCGCCGAACATGTCATCCATCTGTGCGCAGCCGGCGGTGGACAGCAACGCGAATGCCGACAGGAAAACAAAGGCTGACGTGCGCATGGCGCACCTCCCCCTGAAAGTTGTCGATAGGGGAAGAACAGCCAAGGCGGTGTTACGTCACGGTTGCGCGTCGCCCTTTGTCTTGTAGATCTTGTCCAGCTCGGAGTCGTCGAAGCGGTAGGCGGTGGAGCAGAACTGGCAAACCACCTCCACCTCGTCCTTTCCCTCGACCTTCATGCTTTCCACCTCGCCGCGCGGCAGGTTGGAGAGCATGCCCACCACCCGCTCGCGCGAGCAGCGGCAGCCGAAGCGCAGGTGCGACGGCGGCCACACCCGCACGCCGTCCTCGTGGAACAGGCGGAACAGCAGGTCGTTGGCGCGCAGGTCCGGGTCCAGCAGCTCGCCCGACGTGGTGCTCGCCATCAGAACCATGGCGCGGCGCCAGCCGTCCTCGGCGTCGCTGGACAGCGGCAGGACGCCGGCGACCGGCTGCTGCTCGGGCAGGCGCTGGAGCATGATGCCGCCGGCGCGCCAGTGGCCTTCGTCGCTCCTGCCGACCGTTACGGTCAGGCCGGTGTCGATCTGCTCCGACTGGCGGAAGTAGTGCTGCACGCAGTCGGCCAGCGTCGTTCCGTACAGTTCGACGATGCCCTGGTAGCGGTCAGTGTTCTGGCCCTGGTCCACGGTGAAGGCGATGTAGCCCTTGCCCAGCAGCGCCGGGGCTGGGGCGATGTCCACGTCGTCGCCGGCCTTGGCCAGCGCCTCCTCGTCGAACTGCGCGTAGGCGCGCACGTCGCCCACCGAGGTGACGTCGGCCACCATCAGCTTGATGGGGCCGTCGCCCTTGGTCTGGAGGGTGAAGATGCCCTCGTACTTCAGCATGCTGGCCAGCAGCACGGCGAGCGTCATCGTCTCGCCGAGGAATTTGGCGACGGCGTCCGGGTAGGCGTGCCGCGCCAGGATCTCGTCCAGCGTCGCCCCCAGGCGCACCATGCGGCCGCGCAGATGCGACGCCTCGATCTGGAACGGCTGGACCAGATCGTCGATCGCGGGGTTGGGATCCATGTCGGCCGTCATGCTCCCATGCACCAGGCGAGGATGGCCTTCTGCGCGTGCAGGCGGTTCTCCGCCTCGTCCCATGCGGCGGACTGCGGACCGTCGAGCACGGCGTCGGTCACCTCGTCGTTGCGGTGCGCCGGCAGGCAGTGCAGGAAGATGGCGTCCGGCTTGGCGAGGGCCATCAGGCGCTCGTTCACCTGATAGGGGCCGAGCACGCCGTAGCGCGCCGCCTTCTCCGTCTCGCTGTGGTTCATCGACACCCAGGCGTCGGTGACCACGCAGTCGGCGCCGAGCACCGCCTCGGTCGGGTCGGTCATCTGCACCACGGCCCCCGTGCCCTCTCCCCTGGCCCAGTCCAGCAGCGCCGGCGGCGGGCTCAGCGTCGCCGGGCAGGCGATGCGCAGCTCGAAATCGAAGCGCGCCGCGGCGTGCACCCAGCTTGCGGTCACGTTGTTGGCGTCGCCGGTCCAGGCGACGACGCGCCCGGCGATGGGGCCGCAACGCTCCTCGAAGGTCAGGATGTCGGCCATGATCTGGCAGGGATGCGATTCGTTGGTGAGCCCGTTGATCACCGGAACAGCCGCATGCCCGGCGAGTTCCTGCAGCCGGGCCTCGGCGCCGGTGCGCACCATGATGGCGTCCACGTAGCGCGACAGCACGCGCGCGGTGTCGGCGATGGTCTCGCCGCGGCCGAGCTGCATGTCGTCGTGCTTCAGCACCACGACGCTGCCGCCGAGCTGCTGCATGCCGACCTCGAACGACACGCGGGTGCGGGTCGAGGGCTTCTCGAAGATCATCGCCAGCGGCCGGCCACGCAGCAGGCCGGCGTGGGCGGCGCGGTCGCGCTTGATCGCCGCGGCGCGGTCGAGGATGCCGCGCAGGGTGGCGGCATCGAAGTGGTGCAGGTCGAGAAAGTGCCTGATGGTCTTGTTCTGGGCCGAGGTCATGACGCCAGCTCCCGGGCGGTGCGGTCGAGAATGCCGATCGCTTCGTCGACCTCGGCCTCGCCGATGACGAGCGGCGGCAGCAGCCGGACCACGTTGTCGCCTGCGGCGACGCTCAGCAGGCCGTTGGCGCGCAGGCGTTCGATGACGGTTGTGTTGGCCGGTACGGACTTCAGGCCCAGCAGCAGGCCCTTGCCCCGCACCTCGGTGAAGACGGACCCGTGCTTGCGCACCAGATCCTCCATGCGGCCCCTCAGCACACCGGCGATCCGGTCCACCGAGTCGATGAAGCCGGGCGCGAGCACGACGTCGAGCACGGCGTTGCCGACCGCCATGGCCAGCGGGTTGCCGCCATAGGTGCTGCCGTGCGTGCCGGCGGTCATGCCGACGGCGGCCTTCTCGGTGGCGAGGCAAGCGCCCAGCGGGAAGCCGCCGCCGATGCCCTTGGCGACCGCCATGATGTCCGGCGAGATCCCGGC
>JAEYOB010000423.1 GCA_023412175.1 Pseudomonadota bacterium
GTCTCGATGGCGTCGGAGGCGGCCCAGCCGGGCCTGTGCCGGGCGTGCGGGTTGCCGGCGTGCGCCAGCCACGGGAGCATGGCCTCCAGCACCGCCGGATCGAGCGGCGTCGAAGCGAGGTGGTCGAGGTAGATGGGGGCGATCATCGCCGGCCGGCGTCGAATCCCTCTCCCGCCCCGGGAGAGGGCGGCACCGCAGGCGCCGGGTGAGGGCAAAGGCAAGGGTCCTTGGATGCACCCTCACCCTCCCGCTTTTCGAGCGGGTCCCTCCCTCTCCCGGGACGGGAGAGGGTGTTGATCAGCACCTCCGCCGCCGCCAGCGCGGCGATCACCTCCGGGCGCTTGTCACCCTTGAGCGCGCTGCCGATGGGGCAGGTGAGGCGCTCCAGCCCCGCCGGGTTCCGCCCGCGCGCCAGATACTCGCGCTCGAAGCGCCGGCGCTTGGTGGCGGAGCCGATCAGGCCGGCATAGGCTGCGTCGCCGCGGTCCAGCACCGCCGCCGTGATGGCGAAGTCCAGCGCGTGGCTGTGCGTCAGGATCAGGTAACCGCTGCCCGGCGGAGCCGCGGCGACATGATCCAGTGCGTTGGCGCTGACCACCCGCTCGATCCCCGGCAGCAGCGGATCGGGGAACTCGTGTGCCCGCTCGTCGATCCAGCGCACCGCCAAGGGCAAAGGGGCCAGCGCCGCCGCGATGGCCTTGCCGACATGCCCGGCGCCGAACAGCAGCACCTGCGGGCGACGCTCCGCCTCGCGTGCCTCCATGCCCTCCAGAAACACCGCCGTGCCGGCGTCCGCCCGCTCCAGCCGCAGCGTCACATGCCCGCCGCAGCACTGGCCGAGCGCCGGGCCCAGCGGCATGTCCAGCGTTTCGACGGCCGTGCCGCCGTCCAGCATGCGTCGCGCCGTCTCCACCGCCTCCCACTCCAGCCGGCCGCCGCCCACCGTGCCGAGCGTCCCGGTCGGTCCCACCAGCATGCGTGCCCCGGCCTCGCGCGGGGTGGAGCCGCGCGCCTCGGCAATGGTCACCAGGACCGCGCCGTCGCCTCGCGCCAGCCACTCCCGCAGCGTGGCGGCCAGCCCGGTCATGGCGCGCGCAGCCGCTCGATGGCCGCCAGCACGCGCTCCGGCGTCGCCGGGGCGTCGAGCCGCGGGCAGACCGTGTGGTCCGCCACGCTCGCCACCGCGTCGGACAGCGCGTGCAGCACGGACATGCCCAGCATGAACGGCGGCTCACCCACCGCCTTGGAGCGGAAGACGCTGTCCTCGCGGTTGGGCTCGTCGAAGAAGCGAACGTTGAAGATCTTCGGCCGGTCGCCGCAGGCCGGGATCTTGTAGGTGGAGGGCGCGTGCGTGCGCAGCCGGCCCTCCTTGTCCCACCACAGCTCCTCCATGGTGAGCCAGCCCATGCCCTGGACGAAGCCGCCCTCGATCTGGCCGCGGTCGATGGCCGGATTCAGCGAACGGCCGACGTCGTGCAGGATGTCGGTGCGGTCCAGCCGGTACTCGCCGGTCAGCGTGTCCACCGTCACCTCGGAGACCGCGGCGCCGTAGGCGAAGTAGTAGAATGGCCGCCCCTCGCCGGTGCCGCGGTTCCAGTAGATGCCCGGCGTCTTGTAGAAGCCGGTCGAGGACAGGTGCACCCGCGCCATGTAGGCAGCCTTCGCCAGATCGGCGAACGCCATGGCGTGGTTGCCAACGTGCACGCGCCCGGCGCGGAAGACGACGGCCTCGCGCGGCACGCCCCAGTGTTCCGCGGCGAAGTCGATCAGCCGCTCCTTGATGGTGCGGGCGGCGTTCTGCGCCGCCTTGCCGTTGAGGTCGGTGCCCGACGAGGCCGCGGTGGCCGAGGTGTTGGGCACCTTGGCGGTGTTTGTGGCGGCGATGCGCACGCAGTCGATGTCGACCTGGAACTCCTCGGCGACGATCTGCGCCACCTTGGTGTGCAGGCCCTGGCCCATCTCGGTGCCGCCGTGGTTCAGGTGGATGGAGCCGTCGGTGTAGACGTGCACCAGCGCGCTGCCCTGGTTGTAGTGCGTGGCGGTGAAGGAAATGCCGAACTTCACCGGTGTCAGCGCCAAGCCCCTGCGCAGCCAGCGGCTGGCGGCGTTGAAGGCGCGGATCTCCGCCCGGCGCTCCCAATAGCGGCTTTCCGCCTCCAACTGCGCCACCAGTTCGGGGAGAATGTTGTCCTCGACCGTCTGGTGGTAGGGGGTGGTGTCGCGGCCGGGGCCGTAGACGTTCAGCTTGCGGATCTCCAGCGGGTCCTTGCCCACCGCGAAGGCGATCTCCTCGATGATGCGCTCCGCGCCCAGCATGCCCTGCGGGCCGCCGAAGCCGCGGAAGGCGGTGTTGGACACCGTGTTGGTCTTCAGCGGCAGCGATTCGATGCGCGCGGCCGGGTAGAAGTAGCCGTTGTCGGCGTGGAACAGCGCGCGGTCGGTGACCGGCCCCGACAGGTCGGCGGCGAAGCCGCAGCGCGCCGCATAGGTCATGTCGGTGGCGAGGATGCGGCCTTCCTCGTCGAAGCCCACGGTGTAGTCCACCTCGAAGTCGTGGCGCTTGCCGGTGATGACCATGTCGTCGTCGCGGTCGGGCCGGATCTTGGCGGCACGGCCGGTCTTCTTGGCGACCAGCGCGGCGCAGGCGGCGAACAGGTTGGCCTGCGTCTCCTTGCCGCCGAAGCCGCCGCCCATGCGCCGCACCTCGATGCTCACCGCGCCGGCGGGCACGCCCAGCACGTGGGCGACGATGTGCTGCACCTCGCTGGGGTGCTGGGTGGAGGAATGCACCAGCACCTCGTCGTCCTCCGCCGGGATGGCGAGGGCGGCGTGGCTTTCCAGGTAGAAGTGCTCCTGCCCGCCCATGGCGAGACGGCCGGACAGCGTGTGCGGCGCCTGCGCCAGCGCCGCGGCGGCATCGCCCTTGCGCAGCGTCATCGGCGGAAAGACCAGTTGCGGATCCCGGCGCGCGGCGGCGATGTCGAGCACCGCCGGCAGTTCCTCATACGTCACCTCCGCCAGGGTGGCGGCGCGGCGGGCCTGGTCGCGGGTAAGCGCCGCGACGGCGAACAGCGGCTGGCCGGCGCACTCCACCAGATCCCTGGCGAACAGCGGCTCGTCGTGCCGGCCCATGGCGCCGACGTCGTT
>JAEYOB010000486.1 GCA_023412175.1 Pseudomonadota bacterium
TAGCCCCCCCTCCCGCCCGGGGAGGGGGGGGCCGCGCAGCGGCCGGGTGAGGGCAAGGGCAAGGATTCTTGGATGCACCCTCACCCTCCCACGGCTCCGCCGCGGGCCCCTCCCTCTCCCGGGGCGGGAGAGCGCTATCAATGCTCATGGTCATGCCCATGATGATGGTGATGCCCACCGCCGCCCGAATACGCGCCCTGCTCCGGCGTGAACGGCGCCATCACCTCGTGCACATGGGCACCCAGCCCGTGCAGCATGTCGACGATCACATGGTCCCAGCGCAGCCGCACCACGCCTTTGCCGATCTCCACCGGCAGGTGCCGGTTGCCGAGGTGCCAGGACACCCGCGCCAGTTCGCCCTCGCCATGGCAATGCACCTCGGCCAGCCGCTCCGGCGCGGCACGCACGCGAAGATAGCCGCCGTCCTCCAGTTCCAGCCCGTCCCCCTCGTTCAGCACCTGCGCGCGGGCGAGGTCGAGCAAGAACCCCTCCCCCGAATCGTCCGTCAACCGCACCCGGCGGCGGAAACGGTCGTCGTAGGTCAGCGTGACGCTGCCGGCCGCCTTGGTTTCGGGCCAGGAGCCGGCGGCGTGCACCGTGATCGCTCGTCTCATCAGGGAGCCTCAGAACAGGAAGTAGCGCTGCGCCATCGGCAGCACGTCCGCGGGTTCGCAGATCAGCAGTTCGCCGTCGGCGCGCACCTCGTAGGTCTCGGGATCGACCTCGATGTGCGGGGTGGCGCTGTTGTGGATCATGCCCGCCTTGCCGATGGAGCGGCAGCCCTGCACCGCCAGCAGCGGACGCGACAGACCGAGCCGGTCGCCCACGCCCGCGTCCAGCGCCGCGGCGCTGACGAAGGTCACCGAGCTGGCCGGCATCGCCTTGCCGAAGGCGCCGAACATCGGGCGGTAGTGCACCGGCTGCGGCGTCGGGATGGAGGCGTTGGGGTCGCCCATCGGCGCGGCGGCGATGGTACCGCACTTGAGCACCATGTCCGGCTTCACCCCGAAGAAGGCCGGCGACCACACCACGAGGTCGGCCAGCTTGCCCACCTCGACCGAACCGACGTGGCTCGCGATGCCGTGCGCCAGCGCCGGGTTGATGGTGTACTTGGCGACGTAGCGCTTCACCCGCGCGTTGTCGTTCTCGCCCTTCTCCATGGGCAGCCGGCCGCGCTGCACCTTCATCTTGTGCGCGGTCTGCCAGGTGCGGATGACCACCTCGCCGACGCGGCCCATGGCCTGGCTGTCCGACGAGATCATGGAGAAGACGCCGAGGTCGTGCAGGATGTCCTCGGCCGCGATGGTCTCGCGGCGGATGCGGCTCTCGGCGAAGGCGACGTCCTCGGGAATGCGCGGGCTGAGGTGATGGCACACCATCAGCATGTCCAGGTGCTCGTCCACCGTGTTGACGGTGAAGGGCCGCGTCGGGTTGGTGGAGGAGGGCAGCACGTTGGGCAGTCCCGCCACCTTGATGATGTCCGGCGCGTGGCCGCCGCCCGCCCCCTCGGTGTGGAAGGTGTGGATGGTGCGGCCCTTGAAGGCGGCGATGGTGTCCTCGACGAAGCCGGATTCGTTCAGCGTGTCGGTGTGGATCGCCACCTGGACGTCGTACTGGTCGGCGACGGTCAGGCAGGTGTCGATGGCCTTGGGCGTGGTGCCCCAGTCCTCGTGCAGCTTCAGGCCGCAGGCGCCGGCCAGCACCTGCTCGACCAGTGCATCCGGGCGGCTGGCGTTGCCCTTGCCGAAGAAGCCCAGGTTGATCGGCAGCCCCTCGGCGGCCTGGAGCATACGCGCCATGTGCCACGGCCCCGGCGTGCAGGTGGTGGCGTTGGTGCCCGCCGCCGGCCCGGTGCCGCCGCCCAGCATGGTGGTGACGCCGGAATAGAGCGCGTCGTCCACCTGCTGCGGGCAGATGAAGTGGATGTGGCTGTCGATGCCGCCGGCGGTGACGATCTTGCCTTCGCCGGCGATCACCTCGGTGCCGGGACCGATGACGATGGTGACGCCCGGCTGCACGTCAGGGTTGCCGGCCTTGCCGATGCCGGCGATCCGCCCGTCCTTAAGTCCGATGTCCGCCTTGACGATGCCCCAGTGGTCGAGGATCAGCGCGTTGGTGATGACGGTGTCCACCGCCCCCCCAGCGCGGGTCGCCTGCCCCTGCCCCATGCCGTCACGGATCACCTTGCCGCCGCCGAACTTCACCTCCTCGCCGGGAATGGTGTGGTCGTGCTCGACCTCGACGATCAGGTCGGTGTCGGCGAGGCGGACCTTGTCGCCGACGGTCGGGCCGTAGTGCGCGGCGTATTCGGCGCGCTCGATGCGATGAGCCATGGTTCCGTCCTCCCCCTTACAGCGCGCCGCTGATCTGGCCGTTGAAGCCGTGCACCACACGGGCGCCGCCATAGGCGACCAGCGTGACCGTGCGCGTCTGCCCCGGCTCGAAGCGGACCGCGGTGCCGGCCGGGATGTCCAGGCGGAAGCCGCGCGCCTTGTCGCGGTCGAAGGACAGCGCCGTGTTGGTCTCGTGGAAATGATAGTGCGAGCCGACCTGGATCGGCCGGTCGCCGGTGTTGGCGACGTCGAGCGTGACCGTGGGACGGCCCGCGTTCAGCTCGATCTCGCCGGGGGCGGTGATGATTTCGCCGGGGATCATGGGCGCGCCTTCAACGGATCGGGTTATGGACGGTGACGAGCTTGGTGCCGTCCGGGAAGGTGGCCTCGACCTGGATCTCGTGGATCATCTCGGGAATGCCCTCCATCACCTGTTCGCGGGTCAGCACTGTGGCGCCGTCGCGCATCAACTCGGCCACCGACCGGCCGTCGCGTGCGCCCTCGACCACGAAGTCGGTGATCAGCGCCACCGCCTCCGGGTGGTTGAGCTTGACGCCGCGCTCCAGCCGCCGGCGCGCCACCATCGCCGCCATTGCGACCAGCAGCTTGTCCTTTTCCCGCGGTGTCAGGTTCATCCCCTGGATCCCCTTCCTCTACTCTTCTCGTCATCCCCACGAAGGCGGGGATCCATGTTATCCGTCGAGCGCCGTCACCCAATGCTGCGTGGATCCCCGCCGTCGCGGGGATGACGGCTGAGAAAATCTACACGTGCCAAAGCCTGGGCAGCCGTACCGGAAGGCCGTTCAATTCCCGGCGCAGCCCCGCCCAGACGCGGCCGAAATCGTTGCGCAGCCGCTGCGCGTCGCGCCCCAGCAGCCGGATCACCAGCACCTCGCCGAGCACGGTCGCCCCGGCGTGCGGCGTACAATCCTCCAACAGAGCGCGGGCAGCATCCATCCGTTCCGCCGCGTCGCCCCCCACGTACACGATGGTGCCGTACGCCGTCGCCCCCGCGAAGCCCGCCGGGTGGTCGAGCAGCGCCGCCACATCGCCGTCCAGGTGCAGCGCGTCGGCCCAGACGAGCCGCCCGTCGCGGCGCACCTCCCAGGCGTCGCGCGCCAGGCCCTGCGTGAACCGCTCGCCCCGCGCGATGCGGCCGAACACCAGCAACTCGCCGGCCAGCAGCCGGCCGGAGCCGTTCATCTCCACGGACGTCGTGCGGCGCAGGCGGGCGGAATCGAACAGGATGGTCTCCTGCGGCAGCCATTCCAGCCAGCCGCCGTCCGCGACCGCCAGCCGCACGTCGAAGCGCACGTCCTCGCCGGCCGAGCGGTAGACCTTCTCCGCCGCCTGCGCGGTGACCAGGGCGGATGCCCCCGCGCCCACCGACGCGGAAATCTCCAGCCGGTCGCCACCGACCAACCCGCCGGACGTCGTCACCACCACGGCGGTCGGCGGGTCACCGGAGGCCGGCGTGGGAAACAGCAGGCGCAGCGGGTCGGTGTGGTAGACCGTGCTCAGGCGCGTGGGCCCCCACGTGGCGTCGAAGGTGACCTCCGCGCGGCCGTGGATGGTCAGGCGCCTGTTCCCGGGGTGTTCCGCCCCAGCCATCTCCCGCTCCGCTGGGAAGGTTGGGAGCAAATGTCGTGCGTCCGGCAAGTGCTTCAAACCGTCAGGTGTCTGCGCACGTCGGACTCGACCATGTCGGCGGCGGTCCCGGCAAGCACGATCTCACCGCGATCCATCACGGCGAAGCGGTCGGCCAGTTCGCGCGCGAAATCGAAATATTGCTCGACCAGCAGGATCGCCATGTCGCCGCGCGCCGCCAGCATCCTGATGACCTCGCCGATCAGCTTGATGATCGAGGGCTGGATGCCCTCGGTCGGCTCATCGAGGATCAGCAGGCGCGGGCGCGTCACCAGGGCGCGGGCGATGGCGAGCTGCTGCTGCTGCCCGCCCGACAGGTCGCCGCCGCGGCGGCTCAGCATCTC
>JAEYOB010000549.1 GCA_023412175.1 Pseudomonadota bacterium
TTCCAGACCTGCGGCGTGCTGCCCCAACCGTCCGTCAGAGCGGAGGTGGCCAGGAGGTGCCGCACCTTCACCAGATGCCGGCGCAAGTTGGCGTAGGGGATCTCGCCGCGGTTTTGAAGCTGCCCGACGACAATGCCGGGATGGACGCCATTCACCTTGGCGAAATTGATGATCTTCTGCTCGGAGTACAGCGGGCGTACCCGGGCTATGAAATTGTCCAGTTTCGCGCGCGGCACTAGGAACTCTGCCGCTGCGTTGTTGGCGGCGCACTCGGCGACAGGATCCGCACCGGCTGAGGCATCCCCTTCGCCGAGATTGCTGTCGATAATGTCCGCACCCTTACCGTCACCGCGCAGGACGTGTTCTACTTCGTGGCGGAGCACGAACCAGAAATTGTCGATGCGGTCCTGCCGCAGCGATAGGCCGATCACCGGAGATGTGCCGTCCTCCAGCCAGGAGCACACGCCGTCAATCTTTGAGCCCGGCATGGGCTCGACCACGACGAAGCGCACGCCGCACGCCGCCATGATCTTCGGCACGTGACGGATCTCCTCCGGTGCCGTGGTCAGCCGCCGCAGGTCCTCAACGGCCTTATGCAGCAGCGTCTCGGAGTAGGATGCCACCTGGAGTGCGCCGGCGAGCTGCTTGACACGGCACAGCCAAGCGAGCTGTCCGGGCGCGATCTCGCCATCGTTGGTACGTCGGGCAGCGTGCGCCAGTTGAACCGGGGCGTCGATGGACGGGATGTTGAAGAAGTGCAGGACCTGGGCCTCAAGGACGTCAAAGCTCTCCGACGCCTCGATCCAGCCACGGCGAATCATTTCCCGGACCGGGAATCGCTCGCGTAAGCGCGCCTCGCGGGAGATGCGCTCCGGAGCAGGCGCCGCCTTCCAGAGCTGGTAGGCGGTTTCCAGGTTCATCCAGAATTGCGAACTGGTTCCCAAGGCAGCCGCCAGCTCATTGGCAGTGTCCGGGGAGATGCCTCGCTTGCCTGCGATGATCTCGTTCACGAGGCGGGGCGGCCGGCCGATGATCTCGGCGAATTCAAGCTGCGTCCACCCGCGCGCCTCCAACTCATCGCGCAGGAACTCCCCAGGGGGAAACACCACTGCAGGGCGCCATTCAGCCATCACCGCTCCCCCGCATTCTTTTTAGTGATAGTCTTCAATGTTGATGACCCAGACCTGTTTGCCGCGCGCATCCGACCGCAGCTCGACAATGAGTCGCCATTGGTCGTTGATCCGCATGGAATGCTGGTGCGCGCGTTTGCCTTGAAGCTTCTCAAAACGGAGACCGCGCATGGCGTACAGGTCCCGCTCGTCCACCGCAGCGCGGATGGCCTGCATGACCTTTCGGTACCCACGCACGATGTTCGGCGCGAACCCGGCCGTGTAACTCGGGTCCACCTCCAGCTGCTCGAGACGCTCGTCAGCGAATTCCACATCCATGCGGCAGGGCATAGCATCGCGCCCCGCTCATGGCAATTACATATTTACACATAGTGTAATAGGCAAGTGCGATATGGGGGTAGCTGTGGCCTTGGCGCTACGCAGGCCGGCCTTTGAGCCGTGCTCGGCCTCTCCCCAGCAGCGCCCGACCCTAGCACGACGGCTCCGATCGGGTGTTGCCCGATCAGAGCCGTCGATTACACGTCCAAGAGACGGTGGGCGGCGGATCAGCGCTGGCGGACGAGGGCGCCCTGACCAGCGAAGTTGCCGGTGCCGGCGGAGAGGTTCTGCACGTTGGCGAGGTTCGGCGCGCCGAAGGGCACCCGACCGCCCGAGCGCTGGAGAACCGTCGCGCCCTGGGTGGCGGTGTTGCCGATGCCCGCCGCCGTGTTGCCGACGCTGGCCATCGAGCCGCCGGAGAACAGCCCGCCCGAGCGCTGGCCGACGAAAGCCCCCTGAGTGGCGGTGTTGCCCACACCGGCCGCCAAGTTCGAGACGTTGGCGATGTTCGGGCCGGCGAAGGCGCCGCGGGCGCGCTGCATCGTGGTGACGTCCTGGGTGGCGACGTTGCCCACGCCCGCGGCGGTGTTGGAGATGTTGGACACGTTCTGCGCCATGGCCGGGGCCGACAGCAGGGCGAGGGTGGCGAAGCCGGCGAGCAGCGAGGTGCGGATCATGGTCGGTCTCCTGTCCAAGGGGGCCGGCGCTGGGCGCCCGGCGTGTTGTCGATGACAGGAGACTATCCGGACCCGCCCCACGCCGATGTGAGGCGGGCCACAGGGAGACGCGGTTTCCGGGAAAGTTATGCCGCCACCCGGTTGGACTCGCGGATCTCGCGCAGGAAGTCCTCGACGTGGTGCTCCAGCGCTTCCGACTGCCTGACCAGTTCGTCGGCGGCCTCGGCCACCGCGTGCGAGGCGCCCAGCGTGCCGTCGGCGGCGCGCGAGACGTCGCTGATGTGCAGGTTGATCTCGTCGGTGCCGTGCGCCGCCTGGGCGACGTTGCGGCTGATCTCGCCGAGCGCCGCGTGCTGCTCCTGGATGGCGGCGGCGATGGAGGAGGAGGTCTGGTGAACCTCGCCGACCGTGCGGGCGATCTCGCGGATGGCGCTCACCGCCTGGTTCGTTTCCGCCTGCACCACGGCGATCTGCGCGGCGATCTCGTCGGTCGAGCGTGCAGTCTGCGTCGACAGGCCCTTCACCTCGTGCGCCACCACGGCGAAGCCTTTGCCCGCTTCGCCCGCGCGGGCCGCCTCGATGGTGGCGTTCAGCGCCAGCAGGTTGGTCTGGCCGGCGATGTCGCGGATCAGGTCGACCACCTGCCCGATCTTGCCGGCCGCCTCGGACAGGCCCTGCACGACGCCGTCGGTGCGCGCTGCCTGCTCGGACGCCAACTGGGCGACGGAGGAGGCGCGCTCGACCTGCCGGCCGATCTCCAGGCTGGCGGCGTTCAGCTCCTCGGTGGCGGCGGCCACGGTCTGCACGTTGGCCGAGGCCTGATGGCTGGCCGCGGCGACGGCGGTGCTCTGCGAACTGGTCTGCTGGGCGTTCGACGACATGGCGCCGGCCGACGTCTGCAGGCGATCGATCACCGTCCCGATGGAGACGACCATTCCCTTGACGCGCTGCTCCATGCTGTCGGCCATGGCGAGCATGGCGCGCTTGCGCTCCTCGATGGCGCGGCGCTCGTGCTCTTCCTGCTCGACGCGCATGCGCTCGATACGGGCGACGTTCTCCTTGAACACCTGGACGGTGCGCGCCATGTCGCCGATTTCGTCGGTGCGCTCCTGCGCCGGCACGTCCACGTCGGTGCGGCCCTCGGACAACGCCAGCATGGTGCCGCGCATGGCGGTGATGGGGTTGGCGATGGCGCGGCTCATCCACCACGCCGCCAGCAGCACCGCCAGCAGCACCACGCCGAAGATCGACGCCTGCTCGATCACCTTCTGGCGGAATACCGCGTCCACGTCGTCCACGTAGATGCCGGTGCCGACGACCCAGTCCCAGCCGGGAATGCGCTCGACGTAGGAGATCTTCGGCGACGGCGCCTCGCCCTTGGCCTTCGGCCAGGCGTAGGGCACGAAGCCGGCACCGTCGCGGCGCGCCACCGTGATGAAGCCCTCGAAGATCGGGAAGCCGCTGGGATCGCGGACGTCCAGTACGCTCTGGCCGACGCGCTCCTTCAGCCCGGCCGGGTGCATCAGCAGAACGCCGTTCAGGTCGTTTACCCAGAAATAGTTGGTGCCCTCGTAACGCAGCGTGCCGATGGCCTCCAGCGCCGCCTTCTTGGCGGCCTCGACCGGCAGGACGCCGTTGCGCGCGAGTTCGGCGTATTTCAGCGCCAGGCTGGAGGCGGCGTTCACCAGATCGCGGGTCTTCATCTGGCGGTCGTTCATCAACTCGGTGCGCAGGCTGGTCAGCGCCACGACGGCGATCACGATCATGCCCACCAGAGCAACCGACGCCATTGCGGTCAGGCGACCGCGCAACTTCAACGAAAAGCTCATCTCAACGCTCGCGCAAAGGAAGGGGACCCAGCCATCCAGATCAGGCGAGGTGACCATAGACCATTCGCTTTGACCGCTTAACTAGACAATTCGAAGGCTCAGAATTCTTGTCACAAGCCTATGGGTATATGAGTTTTGACCTAGCGTGACGCCCGCGTGGGACCTTCATCCGTCCGGCCCCGTTGCAGCAGGGGCGAACGGGATGGGGGCGCAACATGATCAACGACCTCTGGTACAAGAACGCGGTCATCTACTGCCTGACACTGAGCACCTTCATGGACGCCGACGGCGACGGGGTGGGCGACTTCAAGGGGTTGATACGGCGGCTCGACTATCTGCACGGCCTGGGCGTCACCGCGATCTGGCTGATGCCGTTCCAGCCCTCGCCGGGACGCGACCACGGCTACGACGTGACCGACCATTACAACGTCGATCCGCGCTACGGCACGCTGGGCGACTTCGTGGAGTTCACGCACGCCGCCAAGTCGCGCGGCATCCGCGTCATCATCGACCTCGTGGTGAACCACACCTCGGACCAGCACCCCTGGTTCCAGGAGGCGCGCCGCGATCCCAAGTCCCGCTACCGCGACTGGTACGTCTGGTCCGACAGGAAGCCGGCCAACGCCGACACCGGCATGGTCTTCCCCGGCGTGCAGAAGACCACCTGGACCCACGACAAGGTTGCCAAGGCCTATTACTTCCACCGTTTCTACGAGTTCCAGCCCGACCTGAACACCGCGAACCCGGAGGTGCTCAAGGAGATCCTGAAGATCATAGGGTTCTGGATCCAGCTCGGGGTGGCGGGCTTCCGGATGGACGCGGTGCCCTTCATCATCTCCGAGAAGGGACCGGGAGTGGACAAGCCCGTCGAGCACTTCAGCATGTTGCGCTCGTTCCGCGAATTCCTGCAATGGCGCCAGGGCGACGCCGTGCTGCTGGCCGAGGCCAACATCCTGCCGGAAGACGACATGAAATACTTCGGCGGCGACGGCGACCGCATGCACATGTGCTTCAACTTCCAGGTCAACCAGGCGCTGTTCTACGCGCTGGCGGCGGCCGACACGCGGCCGCTGGCCAAGGCGCTGAACGCCACCGAGCCGCGCCCGGCCACCGGCCAATGGGGGCTGTTCCTGCGCAACCACGACGAGCTCGACCTGGGGCGCCTGACCGAGAAGCAGCGCCGGACGGTGTTCGCTGCCTTCGGCCCGGATCCCTGCATGCAGCTTTACGACCGCGGCGTCCGGCGGCGTCTGGCGCCCATGCTGGACGGCGACCGGCGGCGTCTGGAACTGGCCTACAGCCTGCTGTTCACCCTGCCGGGCACGCCGGTGCTGCGTTACGGCGACGAAATCGGCATGGGCGACGATTTGTCGCTGCCCGAACGCGAGTGCGCCCGTACCCCCATGCAATGGTCCACCGAACCGCAGGGGGGCTTCAGCAAGGCCGACAAGCCGGAGGTGCCGGTGATCAGCGGCGGCGCCTACGGCTTCGAGCGCCTGAACGTCGCCCACCAGCGCCGCGACCCCAACTCCCTGCTGAACTGGATGGAGCGCATCATCCGCATGCGCAAGGAGTGTCCGGAGGTCGGCTGGGGCGACTTCAGCATCATCGACACCGGCAACCCCGGCGTGCTGGCGATGCGCTACGACTGGCGCAACAACGCCTTCATGGCCGTGCACAATTTCCACGGCAAGTCCTGCGAGGTGACCTTCGCCCCGGGCCCGACCGGCGGCGCGCCGCGGCTGGTGAACCTGCTGACCGAGGATCACACCGAGTTGGGGGAGGACGGGCGCTGCTGGCTCCTGCTGGAGGCCTACGGCTACCGCTGGTTCCGCCTGGGCGGGCTCGACTACATCCTGCGGCGCAGCGACCTATGAGTGCCATGGCGGATTGTCGCACCAAAATCTGATTGGACTCTGAACGAACTCGGTTACACTCTGAACAAACGGGTGCAACAATCCGATGCTAAGATCTTCGGACCGAGCAAAGAGGAGGGGGAAGCCATGCACACGGAAACACCGTTCGACGCCAGGGTGCAGCATGAGCCGGGGCGCGTGCTGTGCGCGCTGAGCGGCATGCTCACCTACAACAGCTACAGCACTTTCCGTCCGCTGCTGGACGCGGCGGACACGCATGGCGCGCGCGACATGGTGCTCGATCTGGGTGAACTGCGCTTCCTCGACTCGAACGGTCTCGGCATGCTGCTGGTGCTGCGCGAACGCCTCTTCGCCTCCGGCCGCCGGCTGCGCCTCGTCAATGTGCCGCCGCGGGTGGACAAGGTGCTGGAACGCACCGGAACCCAGGAGATGCTGGGGGCGGCCTGACCGGCCGGGACGGCGCCTTGTCGGACCGCGATGTTCGCCATGCGTGGCGCGTGCCGTTCATGTATCGACATTACCGATATCAAACATCGAATTAACTCGCTTTTCCGATGATCGTCCCTCCCTTACGCTGACGGCATGCCTTAACCCGGAACAGACTCCCAGCAGCACCGACGCCCCGTCTGGGGTGTGAGCGGTTCGCTCGGCGGGAGACGGGACGTGGTGCCATGACCGACAGCCGGGACTTGAAGCTGGTTACGATCTGGGGAGTGGCTGGCATGGCCGCGAGCGCCGTTTGGATCGCCGCTCTCTCGACCGGCCCGGCGTCGGCGTTCGGAGAGAGCCCGGTCGAGGGGGCTCTCCATAACCTGGACCGGCAGGAATGCCGGCGCGTGTTGCAGGGGTTCGCCAGGGCGTCCGGCGCTGAGGAATGCGTCCTTTGGCTGTGGGCCGAGGAGTCGGCGCCGTTGGCTTCCATGTCCGTGACACGGACAAGGCGGGTCGAGTCTGCGGTGCCGCCCCGTCCGTATGCGTTCCGGCCGGACAGGCATGACCTTCCGGAGCAGGCTTGTGCCTTCGCGCACAACTCGGTGCACGTCGTCTCCCTCGACCTCCATGCCCGGCCCAGTCCCTTCCTGATCAGCTCCAGCATCGAGTGATGCGGACGGCGCCTGAAGGCATCGCCCGACGGCATTCCGGGAACGGGCCTCGCTGGCATCCGTGACGCGTGGCCCCAACTTCTGGTGAAGGGCAGGGCGCCGGCGAGGGGGCGATGACGCACGGTACGGCCACGTTGCACGACGCTGTGGCGTCCTGGTTGGCCAGTTTCGACGTGCTGGTGGACAGCCACGCCACCGGGCCGTTCGGATGCCTCTGCGATGGCCTTGGCTACCTCGTGCCCCTCGCCGAAGCCGCGGAGCCGGGACCCCTGCGGGACGCGGTGCTGGATTTGGCTGAACGCTACGACGACCTCAACATCCTCGCCGCTGCCGGTCTCGACCTTGCGCAGGAAACGCGGGCGGCGGCGGTGGAGCGGGTGCTGGAGCGCTTCGACGCCCTGACCAGGATGGTCGAGGAGTGAAGCGGCCGTAGCGGGCCTCTCCGCCGGCCTTCCCGGCGGATGCCGGAATCCAGTGGCGGGGATGGCCGCGGATGCCATATACCCTCGCCTCCGGCGCTGGCGCCAGTTACGGAGATGAGCATGTCGGCAACCGCACTTGAGCAAGCCCTCGACGCCTTCCGCGCGGCCGAGCGGGCGATGGGCGCCGAACGGCGCAAGGACGAGAAGGGGCTGCCGACGGACAAGGCGACCGCGGCCCAGGCGAAGCGCCGGGCGGCCCTGCAGGTCGGAGACGCCGCCGCAACCCTGGTGAGGGCCGACCTGTCGGAGCGCCAGCGGCGCGACGTCAAGCGCGCCCTGGATTACCTGCGTCTGAGCGCCCAAGCCAAGCGCCCGGATGGTGGAGAGGGCGCCGGCTGATCCGAAGCCCGCCATGGTCCGCCACGCGGGCGCCCGGCCTGGTGGAAGGGTGAACGGGCCTCAGCCTTCCTGAAGCAGTTCGACCTCGACGAACACGATGTCCGCGCTGCCGTCATTGATGACGTTGTGGCTGACCCCGGCTTTGCGGAAATAGGAGCGTCCGGGTTCGAGCGGGAACTGCCGTGCGGTGCCGTCCGGGTCCACGATGTGGAAGGTGCCGGGCGTGACCGGGACGATCACATAATCGTATTCGTGAACGTGCGCGCCCGTTTCGGCACCGGGCACAAGGCGCCACTCGGTCACGCGGGTGCGCTCGTTCTGGACATGCGATACTGAAACAGCCTGCGGTCGTGTGGTCATCTCTGCTCCCTTTGTTCCCCCGAGTGTAGCGCTTGGAACCGAACACGCCAACGCGCTGTCGGTCCAGTTCGGGGCAGGGCGCGGGCGCCCGCATCACCGGCCGGATCGCTGGCGTGGCGAAGCGGGCATCCGTTCCCCGGTCAACCGGGCAGCGGCTTACTGATAGTGCAGGCCGCCATTGACGTTCAGCGTCGTGCCGGTGATGTAGCCGGCCAGATCGGAAGCGAGGTACGAAACGGCAGCGCCGATCTCCTCCGGCTTGCCCAGACGCTTCATCGGAACGGTGTCGACGATGCCCTGGCGGATGTCGTCGCGGATCGCCATGACCATTTCGGTGCCGATGTAACCCGGTGCGATGGCGTTGACGGTGACGCCCTTGGTCGCCAGTTCCGCGGCCAGCGCCTTGGTGAAGCCGATGACGCCGGCCTTGGCGGCCGAGTAGTTGGTCTGGCCGGCCTGTCCCTTCACGCCGTTCACCGACGAGATGTTGATGATGCGGCCCCAGCCGCGCTCGGCCATCTTCGCCGAGACCTGCTGGGTGACGTTGAACAGGCTGGTCAGGTTGGTGCCGATCACGGCGTCCCAATGAGCCTTGTCCATCTTCGGGAAGAACTTGTCGCGGGTGATGCCGGCGTTGTTCACCAGGACATCGACCGGACCCAGCTCGGCCTCGACCGTCGCGATCATCGCCTTGCAGCTCTCGAAGTCGGAGACGTCGCCTTCGACCATGAAGAACTTGAAGCCGGCCGCTTCCTGCTGGCCCAGCCACACCGCGGCCGGTTCGAAGTTGGGGAGACAGTTGGCCGCCACGACGAAGCCGTCCTTGGCCAGCGCTTGGCAGATAGCGGTGCCGAGGCCGCCCATGGCACCGGTGACAAGCGCGATTTTCTGAGACATCAGTATGCTCCGGGAATATTCGCGTAAGGCCGAATGGATATCGCCTTGAGGTTGCAAACAGGGCGGGGAAGCTGGGCGTGTCCGGCTTTCGTCAGCGCTGCACCGCTCTCCGTCCTTCTCTGTGTTGCTCATATTGCATATGCGAAAAGTTAAGCCTTCGTTAGAGACCGATTTAAATTGCTGCGGTGCGAACGCCGCGCCGCCCGGCCGGAACAGGAGCCGTTCCGGTTCAGGTGTGAGCCCGTCCACTTCATGGGGATGGAGAAGGGCATAAGGTGCGGTGGGCAGGCTTGCTGCCTTGGAGGGCAACATGGCTCAGATCGGCACCTTGGAGCGTACCGCCGTCGTCATCTACGCGCTGCTGCGCGAACTGCATTCCGTCGTGGCGGATCCCCGCTCACCGGACGACGTCACCCTCGGCATCATCCTTGGCACCGCAATGTTCTGTGACGACAAGGTCGGCCCGTTCCGCACCCGGCACCTCATGGAGCATGCGCCGCACATCGTGCTGAAGACGGATGCGCACGTCACGGATGCCGAGGCGCGCTGCGTCGCATCGGTTCTGCAAGCGTTCGGGTTTCATCTCCAGACGCTGGCGAGCCAATCGTGCCCGGCGATCCCAAGCCGGCCTTGATGCGGTCCGACCGCCTGCCGTCGGGCCACGATGGGGCTCACCGATGCCGTCCCGAGCGCGAAGCCGTTCAGGATTGAGAGCGCTCGCGTTGCTCCAGCAGAGCGTCCCTGACAAGCCGCCAGCTCGCTTCATCCGGGGCGCAGATGAGGCCGCCCGTGAGATGGGTCGGGTGGTAGGGGGTGCCGTCGAAATGGGCGCTGTAGCCGCCGGCCTCGCGGTGGAGCAGCCAGCCCGCCGCATGATCCCAAGGCATCAGCTTGTTGTAGAACAGGACGTCGCAGTGCCCCGCCGCAGCCATGCGGTATTCGTGCGCGGCGCACCGCAGCCACGCGCTTATGCCCAGCCGCGAGAGGTTGCCGTTGACGGTCGTGCGCAGAGGCTCCGGCAGGAAGTTCGTCCCGATGATCGCGTGCATCTCCCGGACCGGTACCGCGCCGGCGACCGCCAGGTCGGTCCGCGCACCCCCCTTGCCCTGGATCCACGCCCCTTCGCCCCTGAGCGCGTAGGCGGTGTTGCGGCACACCGGATCATGGATGGCGGCGAGCACCACCTCCCCCCGCACCGTCGCCGCGATCATGACCCCGAACAGCGGCAGCCCGGAAGCGAAGTTCTTGGTGCCGTCGAGCGGGTCGAGCACGAACGCCAGATCGGCGGTGCCGATGGCATCGAGCTTGGCGGGGATCCTGGCGGTGGCCTCCTCTCCGACAACGACCGCCTCGGGGTAGGCGGCTTCGAGCGCGGCGGCGATGGCGCGCTCGGCCGCCTCGTCCGCGTCCGTAACGACGTCGAACCGCGACGACTTCTCGCGCACCTGTCCGGCGACCACCTCACCAAACCGAGGCATAATCTCGGTCCGGGCGGCCCTGGACAGGATCTCGCCGATCCGAAGGGCGTCAGAGAGCGTGAACTGCATCATGGCGCCCGATCGTCGTGCAGGATGGCCACCTTGGCAAGCTCCGCGAGCCTCGCCGGTGGAATGGACACCAGATTGCCTCAGGGAACCACCGGACGGGCCGACAACAGCGTCTGGGCGGCAAGGCGAACCGGCGCGTTGACGGCGCCGTAGCCCTGGTAGTTCCGCCGCTGGACGACCTCGAAGAAAAAGCCGCCTTCCAGCAGCGCCCCGGTGTAGGCGTGATAGTAGGCGGCCTCGCCCTGGCCGTCATAGAGGATGTTCGCGGCGCGCAGGCGATCCACCTCCGCGGCGGGCAGGTCGGCGCGCACCTCAAGGTCGTCGTAGTAGTTCTCCGGGATCGGCAGGAGATCGATCCCGTCCGCCTTCAGGCGCGCGACGGTGGCGAAGATGTCGTCCGTCGCAAACGCGATGTGCTGGACGCCGCCCCCGAAGAAGCCGTTCAGGAAACGCGACGACAGGGTGTGGCGGCTCTGCGATGCGTTGAGGATCAGCCGAAGCCCGCCGTCCTGCGTCTCCACCGCCTGGCTCTGGACGATGCCGCCGGGATCGATGACCGCCTGGGCCGGCGTCTTCTGCACATCGAGCAGGGATGTGTAGAAGAGCAGCCAGCTCAGCATCTCCTCGTAGTGCATGGACTGGGCGATGTGGTCGACGGCCGTCAAACCGGCCCCCTCGCCGGGCGCCCCTGTCCCTTCGACCGGTTCAAAATCGACGTCCCACAGCCGATCCAGGCCATGCGCCCGGTCGACGAAGTACAGCAGGCTCCCCCCGAGGCCGCGGACGGCCGGAATGTCCAGCTCGCCGGTGCCGACCGCCCCGCGGAACGGCTGGTCCAGCAGAGCCAGGGCGCGGTCGGCCGTGGCGCGGGCGTCGTCGACCTTGAGCGCCAGGGCGCACACCGACGTCCCGTGGGTGATGTGGAAGGAATGGGCGAAGCCCTCGTTCTCGGCGTTCAGGACGATGTTGATGTCGCCCTGGCGCCAGCGCGTCACCGCCTTGGAGCGGTGGACCCCGGCCTTGCGGAACCCCAACCCGCGCAGCGTGCGCTCGAAGCGCTCGGCGTCGTGCCCGTCCACGGCGAATTCGATGAACTTGATCCCGGAGCAGACGGCTTTCGGCGGCAGTGCCGGCACCCCATGGAGGGTTTCGCCGCCGCGCGGGCGCAGCCCGTCGAGCATGGCGATGAGGGACCGCTGACCGTCGATGGCGACGCCCCGCGCCGAACCGGCGCGGAAACGGTCGTTGAAGATCTCCAGCGACAGCAGACCGTCGAAGCCGGTGGCGAGCAGCGCGTCCATGAAATCGTCGATCGGCAGTTCGCCCTGGCCGGGGAAGCTGCGGAAATGCCGGCTCCACGACAGGTAGTCCATGTCGAGCCGCGGCGCATCGGCGATCTGGACCAGGAAGATGCGGTCGGCCGGGATGGCGCGGATCGCCGACAGGTCCGTCCCGCGCGCCAGCACGTGGAACGTGTCGAGCACCAGCCCGACCGCGGGATGGTCGGCCCGCCGCACCACCTCCCAGGCGTCGCGGTAGTCGTGGATGTGCCGTCCCCAGGACAGGGCCTCGAAGGCGACCCGCATTCCCCTCCGGGCGGCACGCTCCCCCAGTTCGTGGAAGTCGGCCGCCGCCCGGCCGATCCCGCCCAGCGAGTCCGGCGAGACGTTGCTGCACACCATCAGCAGGTCGCAGCCGAGTTCCTGCATCACATCGAACTTCCGCTCGGCCCGCGCGAAAACCTTGGAGCGCTGCGGCTCGGGCATGCCCTCGAAATCGCGGAACGGCTGGAAGGTGACCACCTCCAGCCCGAGGTCGCCGATCATCCGGCGGGCTTCCGCCGGGGTTCCGTTGAACGACAGGAGGTCGTTCTCGAAGATTTCCACGCCCTTGAACCGGGCCGCGGCGATCGCCTCGATCTTCTCGGCCAGCGTCCCGCTCAGGCAGACGGTGGCAATGGCGGTGCGCATGGTCGTCCCTCCCGTTCCGTTCGCGGGCTTTGGGTCAGGTTCCCGCCCGTCAGGTTATGGTTCCGGTGGCGAGCGCGTGCTCGACGCCACCGGCCACGTGGCAGCGAAGCACGTCGCAGGCCCGCCCGGCGTTCCGGTCCATGGCGCAGTCCAGCAGCAGGGCGTGCTCGCCCGACGCGATGTCGCCGCGGTAGCTCAGCGCGATCATCTGGTAGCGCAGGTAGTTGTCGAAGACCGCGGCGTGGGCGTCGATCAGCATCCGCGATCCGCAGGCCGAGATCAGCGCCTGATGGAACTGCCAGTCGAACTGCTTCCACCGCTCGGTGCAGGTCCGGTCGCCCCCGGCCATCCGCTCCTCCATCCGGGCGAGCCGGTGGTGGGCCGCGACGACCCGGCTTTCCCAGTCCATGTCGCCGGCGCGGAACGACTGTTCGAGCGCGTGGCACTCCAGAAGCAGACGCAGTTCCGCGATCTCCCGCAGGGTGGCGATCGACACGGGAGCGACCTCGAAGCCCCGCTGGCCTTCGGCGACGACCAGCCGCTCGGACGACAGGCGGTTCAGGATCTCGCGCAGGGTGCTGACGCCGACGCCGTAGTCGGCCTTCATGGTCTCCAGCTTCAGCTTGCGACCGGGCGGCAGACGCCCGAAGACGATGTCGGCGCGGATGGTCCGGTAGGCGCTCTCGCCGACCGACTGGAACGGCTGTTCCAGCGGCGTGCCGGCGTCCGGCCGGGGGGCCGGCTGGCCCTGCTGCGATGCGCTTTCCAGCGCGCCGCCGTCCAGCGCGTGCCGGACGCACGCATCGACATGCCGCGACAGCACGGCGCCGGCCCGCGC
>JAEYOB010000608.1 GCA_023412175.1 Pseudomonadota bacterium
TCCCTGGGCGAATACACCCAACTCGGCGGCGTGCTGACGGTCTTCCACATTCCCGACCAGAGGTGAGAGTTCGGCTCCCGGTGCTCTTTGGAGCGCCGGGAGCCATCGTTCCTCCCATTGTGCCTGCGAGCCGATGCGCAAGGGCAGTCGGTCGCAGGCTTTTTTGTCCGGCCTCCCGGCCGGAGCACAGCCCCGAGCCGGCGAGGAGCTGAATCATGAACATCGGAGTTCGCGTACCCGTCTGCGTGCTGACCCTCGCCCTTCTGGGCGCTGCGGCCGTCGGTTCGGCTGCGGCGCAGCAAGAGGCCCCCGTCACCCCGGACGGCGTGCCGACCTACAACGTCAAGGACGGACAGGTGGACCGGGGAACGTACAACGGCTACCGGCGCTTCCATTCCGTCTGCCACACATGCCACGGCTTCGATGGCAGCGGTTCGTCCTTCGCGCCCCCCCTCATCGACTCGCTGAAGCGCCTGGATTACGAACAGTTCAAGGAGGTCGTGATCAACGGCCGCCAGAACCAGGGCGCCACCGGCGACAAGGTGATGCCGGCCTTCGGCACGGACCCGAACGTCGTGCAGAACCTCGACGACATCTACCGCTATCTCAAAGCCCGTGCCGACGGCGCACTGCCCGGAGGGCGCCCGCAACGGCTCGGCAGTTGAAGGAGGCCGGCATGATGCCCCGGCTCATCGCACATGCAGTGGCAATCGCGACGCTCGCCCTGCTCGCCTCGCCGGTCGCCGCCGTAGAGGTGACGGACCGCGACGCCGTCCGGGTCTGCGCCGACGCCAATCTCCTCCCCTTTTCCAATGACCGCCTGGAGGGCTTCGAAAACGAGATCGCCCGCCTGATCGGCGAGGATCTCCAGCGGCCGGTGACCTATTTCTGGTGGCCGCAGACCATCGGCTTCGTGCGGAACACGCTGCGCGCCCGGCAGTGCGACCTTGTCATGGGCACGGCGTCCGGCGAAGAACTGATGCAGAACACCAACCCGTACTACCGAACCGTCTATGCGCTGGTCTACCGCACGGCGTCGGGGATCAGGGCCGAGACGCTGGCGGATCCGACCCTGAAGGACGCCCGCATCGGCGTCGTCGAGCGCACCCCGGCCGTCAACCTCCTGCGTCGCTACGGCATCACGCGAAGCGAGCCGTACCAGCTCAACACCGACACCCGTGCGAACCACCCCGCCCAGGACGCCATCGAGGACGTGGCAAACGGACAGACGGACGCCGCGGTGATCTGGGGACCGATCGCCGGCTATTTCGCCGCCCGGCAGACGGAACCGCTCACCGTCGTTCCGCTGATCAAGGAACCGGCATCGGCCCGGTTGCAGTTCAACATCTCCATGGGCATCCGCGCCGACGAGCCGGAGTGGAAGCACTGGCTCAACGACTTCATCAAGCGCCGTCAGGACGACATCGACCGCATCCTCCTGCGCTATCATGTGCCGTTGATCACTCCCGACGGAACGCTCAAGCAGGCGGCCGTGGAGCCTCAGAACTACCGGATGGACCAATACCGCGCGCCGACTCCCCCGGCGCTGCGCGGGGCATCGACGCTCACCCTGCCGGAATTGCGCCGGCTGATGGAGCGGTCCCCGGACGTGCGGCTGGTGGATGTGATGCCGGCACCGCCGCGCCCGGCGGACCGCCCGGCGCCGTCAGTGTGGGCCCCTCCTCCCCGCATGAGCCTGCCGGGTGCCGTCTGGTTGCCAAACGTCGGCTACGGCAGCCTTTCGGAGGAACAGGAACGCTATTTCCGCTCCGGCCTGGAGGCGGTCAGCAACGGCGACCACGCGGCCAGACTGGTCATCTTCTGCGAACCCAATTGCTGGATGTCCTGGAACGCCGCCAAGCGCGCCATGGAGTAGGGTTACAGCAATGTCTACTGGTATCCCGAAGGCGCCACCCGGTGGCAGGAGGCCGGGTACCCGCTGGAACCCGCCGCGCCCTTCGGCAGCGGCGCATCTAACTGAAGAAATCAACGGTTGAAGCGATCAATCCAGATGGGCCGCGATGGCGCGTGCGAGCCGGCCGAGCCGCTGTTCCAGACGGACCGGCTGATCGCACATGGTCGTCTGGTACCGCCGCCGCTCGTCGAGGATCCGCCGCTGCCAGGCAATCTCCTCCTTCAATGCCGCCGCCTCTGGGGTGTCCGGCGGAAGCTCCTGCAGGCGGGAGAGACCGTTGGCGATGCCGTCGAGCAGGGCCCGCTGCTGCCGTGCGTAGCGCTGAACCGCCGCGATGGTCTCGCCGCGCCTCCCGTTCAGCGCGTCGAACACACCGGCGAAGAGTGCGGCGAGCACCGCATTGCGGTCCGGCCCCAGGGTTTCGGCAAAGCGGTCGATGCCCGCCTCGGCCTGATCGATGTCCGTCGTGGGATCGGCCGCCTGTTTCAGGACCGGCTCGATGCCGGGAATGTCCCGCCAGGCCTCCTCCCTTCCCTCGATAGGGTCGCCGCTCCAGATCTGGCCGGGCGACAGCGTCGGCACGAGGATCTGGATGCACGGCCAGTCCGGATTGCGCTCGGCAGCAACCGCCCCCATGGATGGCACGAGGAGCAAGGCGCCAATGGTGACGAGACTGGGCCAACGGAGCATGCTTGAATTCTGCAAGCGGAAGGGTGGCTTTGCCTATCCGGTCATTGGAGGGATACGCACCCCCGTGCGGGTCACGGCCGCAGCGCTTCTGGTGGCGGCTGTCACCGGATCCGGCAGCGCCGCTACGGCTGCGCCGGCCAAGGTTCTGGTCTTCGACATGGAGATCGTCGACACCAGCGGTGAGGGTTCCAACCCGGACCACGCCGGCCGGCTGGAGCGGATGACCGGCATTCTGCGCGAAGGATTGAAGGCCTCCGGCCGCTACGAGGTGATCGCAGTCCGCGACACAGCCGTTGCAGCCGGGGCACCGGGGTCGATGGCATCCTGCAACGGCTGCGAACTCGACCTTGGGCGCAAGGCGGGCGCCGATATTGTGGTCACCAGCTTCATCCACAAGATCAGCACCCTGGTCCTGAACGTGCGGATTATGATGCGCGATAGCGGCACCGGCGAAACCGTCGCCATGGGCATCGCGGACATCCGTGGCGACAACGAGCGGGCATGGCGTCGCGGCGTCGAATGGCTGCTGCAACATCGCCTTCAGACCGATGCGCCCTGACCGCGCGCAACCGGTCCAAGGATAACGGGGAGCCCGAAACGGGGAGGAACGCGTGGCCGATGATGCTTTGCTGTCCTATGTACCGTTCCGGCCGACAGCGAGCCGCGTCCGGTACTACGACATCAC
>JAEYOB010000617.1 GCA_023412175.1 Pseudomonadota bacterium
GTGCTGCCGCGGGCGCTGTCGGCGGTGCGGCGCTGCGTGAAGCAGCTGGACCGGCTGGAGGACGCGCCGGAGCTGAAGGCGAAGGACCGTACGGCGCTGCTGGCGCTGCGCGACCGGATCGACGCGCTGCTGGGAACGGCGGACGCGCCCGCCCCGTTCCTGGACCAGACACAGGGAATTCAGTTCCCGAACTGAATCTTGCGGCTCAACGCGGCGTATTCGTCCGGCGTGATCGCGCCCGCATCACGCGCCCTGGCCAGATCGGCCAGTTCCTGTTGCGGCGAAACGAGCCGGTTGACCACCTTGTCGTTGCTGCCGGAGCCGCATCCGGTCAGGAGAACGAGCGCAGCGATGGATGCCGCCTTCGAGACGCCCCCCATGACGCTATTCCTTCAAAATTCTCGCTTTCTGCGCCTCGTACTCGGCAGGGGAAATCACCCCGCTATCCAGAGCCTTCTTCAGGTCGATAAGCGCCTGCCCTCTTGAAACGGTGGTGTTTTCGATCGCCGTTTCCGAGCGCGCGCCACCCCCGCCGCAGGCGGCGAGCCCACAACTTGCGCCAATCAACACCATCAATGCGAAGAGATGCCGAGAGGTCATGCTGCCCTTCCCTGGCCGGAAACTTCGACTCTGCCCGTTTATGCTATCTCTTCCAGATTGCCGTCGGCAAATCGACTTTCGAGGCGTGGCAGCAAGTTAGTGTTATACAGAATCCTCAAAATAGGAGTGGCCTGTTAGACACGACGACCAGGAGGCCGGCATCCCGTATGCGGAACAACACTATCGAGTATTGCTCTGCATACGGCAAGATGTTGCGCACGGAACTGCCCGATCGGCGTGTTCAAGGAAACACAAGGCGTCAGTCCCGGAAGTTCACGTATTGCAGCGGCTGTTCCAGCTTCATGCCCCGCACGTGCGCGATGGCGTCCTGGAGGTCGTCGCGCTTCTTGCCGGTGACGCGCAGCTCGTCGCCCTGGATCGCCACCTGCACCTTCAGCTTGCTGTCCTTGACCGCCTTGACGATCTGCTTGGCGAGGTCCTGGGCGATGCCCTGGCGGATCTTCACCACGTGGCGCACGCTGTCGCCGGCGGCGCGCTCGACCTTGCCCGAGAAGTCCAGGAAATTGGCGTCCACCTTGCGCCGCGTCATGTGGACGCGTAGCAGCTCGTGCACGGTGTCCAGCTTCGGCTGGTCGTCGGCGTGCACGGTGATGTCGTTCTCGGTCCGCTCGACCGAGCACTTGGAGCCCTTGAAATCGTAGCGCTGCTCGATCTCGCGCCGGACGCCGGCAAGGGCGTTGTCCACCTCGGCCATCTCGGTCTTGGACACGATGTCGAACGACGGCATGACTCTCCTCCCTCTCCACGATGCGCCGCGACCGTAGTGGAGAGCCGCGCCCGCGTCCAGGGGGCAACATTCCGCTCAGGCACGGCGCCCGGCATGGTGGCACCAGACGTGCGGGAGGCCGGCGTTGAACAGCACCCCCTCGGCCGTGCGCTTGAGGTCCTCGCGGGCGTTCCAGTACCACTGCCGCCCCCACTGCCGCGGGTGGGTGAGCACCAGCATCGGCCCGAGCCCGGCGCGGATCGCCTCGGCCGGATCGCCGGTGCGCCAGTCCAGCGGGTAGGTCATGTCGATGGTGCGGAAGGCCAGCCCTTCCTCGACCTCCGGGTCGTAGGCTTCCAGATCGATGCCGGCCCGTTCGCGCAGCGCGCGGTCGGCCAGGAGCAGCGTGTTGCTGGCGCCCAGCGCCCGGTTGGCGAAATCGCCGTGGCTGGCGGCGATGCGCAGCGGCAGGCCGGTGCGCTCGCGCAGGCGGGTCAGGTTCCGCACGAAGCGTTCGCGCGCCTCGTCGAGGATCTCGTTCACCCGCTCCTTGCCGTTCACGCCCCTTTCCTTGGCGACCGTCGCCAGTTCCTCGTAGTGGTAGCCCACCTCGTGGCCGGCGGCGGCCAGTGCGCGCATGATCGGCACATGGACGGTCTGCAACCGGAAGAAGTACGAGCCGCGCCCGCCGACCTGCTCCTCCTCCTCGGCGAAGACCGTCGCGACGCGCGGTGCGGTGTCGATGTCGTGCCGCATCACGACGATCCGGCGGTTCTCCCCGGTGAAGGGGCCGCTGCGGCGCAGATCCCGGAACGCGCCGACCGGCATGACCGAGTATCCGCGCTCCACCGCCAGCGTCGCCAGGCTGCGGTAGTCGGCCCGACGGTCGCTCCGCAGGTAGTCGTTGTGGAGCCTGTTCAAGAGGTTCTTCACCTTGCGTCCCCCCGCGCCCGAACCGACACCCCCATGCTACCCATGATGGTGCATGGCGCCGATTCCGCAGAAGACGAAGCGGCGGGAGCGAAGGGGAACGCCCGGCAGGGTGGCGGTAATCCGGACGCGGGCTCCTTTCGGGCTTCCCACGGCCGGGTGGGGCTACGTCCGCTGGCCCGGATGCTGGAACTCGACGCCGCCGCCGTCGTTCGGCTTGTCCGGCATCTTCGGCTGCGGCAGCGCATAGAAGCGCGGCTCGCGGTCGTCCCAGCTCTGCTCGAAGGGCAGCTTCATCATCGGCTGGGTGCCGTTGCGGTCGGCTTCGCGCATGGCCTGCTGGAGCTGCTCGGCCATCTTGGGGTTCCAGGGCAGCTTGTAGAGGTTGGGCGCCTGCTGCCACAGCAGGGTGAGATAGATGGCGTCGTTCTCCTTGAAGGTGGCGCTCAGCACGGTCGCCTCCTGCACCTTGCCATTGAGCCACTCCAGCGTCACCGGCTTGGCGCGGCCGAGCAGGCTGGCCGGGGCGGCGTAGGCGGCCGGCAGCAGCAGCGCGAACAGCACCAGGATGACGACGCGCCCATGCCCGTCGCGCGACCAGCGCAGCGACACCAGAACCAGGATCAGCGCCAGGGCGGCGAACACGATGAACAGCAGGGTCAGGCTTTCCATGGGGGTCACTTCCTCGCCGAGCGGAGGGGTTTGTAGACGGCGTTGAGACTCCCCGGAACCAAGTCGCCTTTTTCGTTGAGCGAGAAGCGGAAGGCGGTGACCTCCTGCCCCTCGCGGTCGAGGCGGACGCGCGTCGCCGCCAGCGTGGCGGCCCCCGCCTCGGTCTCCTTTTTCACCCGCGCCACCACCCGCACCCAGATCGGATAGATGTTCTCCAGGTTGCGGAACAGGTGGACATTGACCACGTACTCGCCCGGCGGGATGCCGCGGCTGAACGAGGTCTCGAAGTTCACCTCCGTCGGGTCGGCGTAGCTGCCGAGGTCGTCGCGCAGCAGGTTGAAGATCAGGCCCGATTTGTTGGAATAGCCCACCGGCACGTCGCCCGGCGCCTGCACCCACACGTCCACGTCGGTGCGCAGCTTGTCGTCCCAGCGCGCCTCGACGATGACGTTGCCGGGCGGCTCCTCGCTGGCGACGCCGGTGCCTTCCTTGCCTTTGGGGTTGATGTGCGGCAGCAGCAGCAGAACCATGCAGATGAAACCGGCGAGGGCCAGGGTGATCATGTCGCGGAACACCGTGCCGGTGCCGCCGTCGTCCTCGCCCAGCGGGTCAAACATGGGCGGTCTCGCCGGATGGGAGCGGCCCCGGCGGGATCGGCGGCGCCGGCGCACGAACCGCGGCCACGCC
>JAEYOB010000644.1 GCA_023412175.1 Pseudomonadota bacterium
GTGTAGAGCAGGATGGCGGCCGGCGGACCGGCGGCGAAGACGCGCGCCGCCCGTTCCGGCACCGCCACCACCCGGCCGGCGTCGTCGCGGACCTCGCGGGCCGCACCCGATCCGGTGAACGCCGGGAGCAGCAGGACGAGCAGTCCGGCCCACAGACGCACGCCGCGCACACAAGCCCCGATCCTGCCCACGCGCCCTCCCCGGATCCGCAGTCCCTTCCTCAGGAATATGCCATCGGCGTCCGCCGCGTCACGGCCGGGTGAAGCCGTAGCGTTCCAGCACCGCCTGCCCGGCCGGAGAGAGGATGTAGTCGGCCAGCGCCTCGCCCCGCACCGTGTCCGCGGCCTTGATGACGGTCAGCCCGTACTCGGCGCCGACGGCCATTTCCGCCGGCACGGCGACGATCTTTAGCGCCGGAACCTCCTTCGCCGCGAGCTTGGCGTTGGTGCAGTAGGTGAGGAACAGGTCGGCCTGCCGCTCCGCCATCACCCAGGCGTAGGGATTGCGGCCCTCCGGCGGCTTGGCGGAGTCCGGTCCGCCGGTGAGCTTGAGCGCCTTGGCGTCCAGCGTGCCCAGGCTGCCCGGCCGGACGGCGTCGGCCTTGCGGAACAGGTCCCAGGCGTAGTCGCCGGCGGGATCGGCCTTCGGCGTCGAGGTGCCGACCCGGACCTTCGGATCGAGCATGCGCTCCAGCAGCGTCGTCGGGGTCACGTCCAGCTCGGGCTGGGCGATGGCGCAGAGCTGGTTGCGGGCGAACGGGCGGACCGGCCCGGACCGTCCGGCGTCGCTCAGCGCGCGGGGATGCTCCATGTTGGCCGAGGCGAAGACGTCGCCCGACTCGCCCTTCTCCAGGCGGTCCTTGAGCAACCCGGACGGGCCGAAGGTGGCCTCGACCGGAACGCCTTTGGCGGACTGGTAGTCCTTCGCCAGTTCGGTGAGCGCGGCTTTCAGGCTGCCGGCGGCGTGCAGCTTGACCGCCTCCGTGGCGGCGGCGGTGCTGAACGGCGCGCCGAACGTCACGGCAACGGCTATGGCCGCAGGAACTGTGTGTCGGGACAACCGGAACATGGCAGGCGTTTCCCCCTTCGTTATGCTTTTATGAGCATAGCGAAGGGGAAGGAGAATGGGAATCGGCCTCAAGCCCGTTCCCGCTCAGGGCCGGCCCGTCACATGAGCCGCGCCAGCAGCGCATCCAGCATGCGGTCGCAGGCGGCGAGCTGTTCCTCCGCGACGAACTCGTCCGGCTTGTGGGCCTCGCCGATGCTGCCGGGGCCGCACACCACGGTGGGGATAGACAGGCGCTGCTGATACAGGCCGCCCTCGGTCCCGAAGGAGATCTTGCCCAGGCTGTTGCCGCCGGTGAGCCCCTTGACGAAGGACACCACCTCCGCATCCCCGTCGGTGTCGAGCGCCGGGTAGCTGGACAGTTCCGTGAGTTCCACCGCGGCGGCGGGGAAGGCGGAGCGCAGGTGCCGTTCGACCGCCTCCGCCTCGGCGCGGACCTGGTCGAGCAGCGGCTCTACCGGATCCTGCGGCAGATGGCGGATCTCCATGTCGAAACGGCAGTGGTTGGGCACGATGTTCAGCGCGGTGCCGCCCTGGATCACGCCAGTGTGGATGGTGGTCCAGGGCACGTCGTAGCCGGCGTCGCGGGCGCCTTCGGCCTCCACCCGGTCCTGGAGCCGGCGCAGCCCCGTGAGCATGTCGCAGGCCATGTGGATGGCGTTCAGCCCCTGCGGCGCCAGACTGGAGTGGCATTCCACGCCCCGGCAGTCGATGCGGAGCGCCGTCTTGCCCTTGTGGGCGGTGACCACCTGCATCAGCGTGGGTTCGCCTACGATGCAGAAGCGCGGGCGCACCGGTAGCGCCGCCATCATGTCGATCAACCGCCGCACACCGAGGCAGCCGACCTCCTCGTCGTAGGAGAGCGCCAGATGCAGCGGCTGGGCCAGCGGCCGTCCGGAGGCCCGCTCGGCCAGCGCCATGGCGGCGGCGATGAAGCCCTTCATGTCGGCGGTACCGCGGCCGTAGAGCTTGCCGTCCCGCCGGGCGAGGCGGAAGGGATCGCTGCTCCAGGCCTGCCCGTCCACCGGCACCACGTCGCTGTGGCCCGACAGCAGCACGCCCGGCCGGTCCGCCGGCCCGATGCTGGCGAAGAGGTTGGCCTTGCGCCCGTCCTCGCTCGGCACCAGCCGCGTGACGGCGCCCGCCGCCTCCAGGCGCTCCTTCGCCCAGCGGATCAGGTCGAGGTTGCTGTCGCGGCTGACCGTGGGGAACGCCACCAGCCGCTCCAGAATCTCCTGTGTCGCACCCATCGGATGTGTCGTCCTTTTTTCCTGCCGCCGGTCAAGCGGCAGCGCGCAGCCTGTCGATTGCGCGCTTCCAGTCCGTACGAATGGCGTCCGCGTTCACATGCCGCCCCTCGCGGACCACCATCCGGCCGCCCGCCACCACGTCGCGCACCGCCCGGCCGGAGGTCGCGAACACGTACGAGTCCAGAAGCTCGTCGTCCTCACGGCCGTAGAGCCGCGGTTCCTCCGGGTCCAGCACGACCAGATCGGCGCGCTGGCCGGCGGCGATGCCGGGGGCGGGAACCGGCAGGCCCAGCGCGCGCGCGCCGCCGTCCACCGCCGCGCGGTACAGGGC
>JAEYOB010000686.1 GCA_023412175.1 Pseudomonadota bacterium
CACAGCAGATGGTCGGTCCAGGTGCGCGGCTTGCCCAGAGCGTTCATGTTGGAGCGGCGGAAGAAGTAGGTCTGCACGTCCATCTGCTGGATCCGCAGTTCACCCGCCTGGATCCTGTTATGAATCCACTGGTGGCTGGGGTTGAAGCGCCGGGTGTGGCCGGCCATGGCGACCAGTCCGGTCGCCTTCTGCACCGCGACCAGCCGCTCGGCGTCGGCAAGGGTGTCGGCCATGGGGATCTCGACCAGGACGTGCTTGCCGGCCTCCAGGCACTGGATGGCCTGGGCGGCATGCACCGGCGTCGGCGTGGCGAGGATCACCGCCTCCACCTCCGGGCGCGCCAAACTCTCGGCGAGGTCCTTGGTCCAGTGCGGGATACCGCGCTCCCTGGCGAAGCCCTCGATGTCGTCCGGCTCGCCGCCGACGACCGACACCACCTCGACGCCGTCTATGGCAGAGACCGCCTCCAGATGCTTCATGCCGAAGGCGCCCGCGGCACCCGCCACACAGATCTTCATCGTTTCCTCCCGTCGGGGCCGCTGCCCCGCAATTCCCCAGAGTTGGTACGGCTATCACCGGCAACGCCGCATCGGAAATTCGATGACGGACCGAGCCATTGGTTTTTTGAATAGCGCAGCCCCTGCATCCCGAAGCCCGTTACGCCCGCCGCACCGGCGATTCGGCTTTCCGGCCGGCGGTCCGGAGCAACTCGACGAAGCGGGCCTGTGTGGTGGTCGGCCGCCAGCCCTTGCGCATGGTCAGGCCGATGGAGCGTTCGGTTCCCTCCAGCACCAGCGGCAGCGTCACCAGCAGGCCGAGTTCGTGTTCGTGCCGGATCTGGTGGGCGGAAATCAGCGTCAGGCGGTCGCTGTCGAGCAGCAGGCCGCGCACCAGCACCTGCGAACTCGTCTCGATCAGGCCGCCCGGCGCATGGCCGGCGAACAGGGCCTCGAAGCGCGTGCGCGTCGGCGTGCCCCGGCGCGGCAGCACCCATTGCCAGCCGGCCAGATCCTCCAGGGTCAGGCCGGCCTTGCGGGTGAGGGGGTGAAAGGCCCGCGCCACCACGGCCAGCGGATCGTCGAACAGTGGTTCCTGCACCACGTCGTCTATGGGCAGCGGGGTGCGCAACGCACCGATCAGCAGATCGATCTCGCCATGCCGCAAGCCGTTCAGGATGTCGTCGTACGGGCCGTCGATCACGTCGATCTGGACGTCCGGCCGCTCCCGCGCCAGAGCGTTGATGGCGCTCGACAGAATGAAGGTCCGCGACAGCGGCATGCTGCCGACGACGATCCGGCCTGAATCGCCGCCAAGCCGCTCGGCCACCTCGGCAAAACCCTGCGCCAGTTCGGCCAGCGCCAGCTTGACGTGCTGAACCAGCGCCCTGGCGGCGGGCGTCAGGGCGATCCCGGTGGCGTCGCGGGTGAACAGAGACAGCCCGCACAGCCGCTCCAGATCGCGCGCGGCGCGGTGCAGCGTGGGCTGCGAGATGCCGGCGGTGCGTGCCGCCAGACTGAAGTTTCCGGCGTCGGCGACGGCGGTCAGCGCCCGCACCTGCGCCGCCGTCATCAACTGGTCGAAGTCGGCAAAGCCGCGCACGCCCTTGCGTCCGCCGACGCGGATCACCTCGCGGGTGCCGGCGCGCAGGTGCTCCAGCGCACGCTCGACGCGATCGAGGAACAGCGCCCCCTCCGGCGTAACCGCCATGCCGTCGGGCCTGCGCTCGAACAGCAGGGCGCCCACCTGCTCCTCCAGCTTGGCGATCGCCTGGGTGATCGCCGGCTGCGACAGGTGAACATGCTCCGCGGCCTGGCTGATGCTGCCGCGCCGGGCCACCTCGCGGAAGGCACGGAGGTGCCGGATGTTTGGTAACTCTTCCATCGCCGTCGCTGCATCCCCCTTTCGGGCATCCGGCCTATAGCAAAACCTTATACAGCGGACGTGCTTTCGAAATTGGAAAAATTTTCCGCTGGGCGGATGATATGCACCAATAACGATTGCGCAGACCGACGGCGCGGACAAGACGACGAGGAAACGCATGGACGCCGATTACCGGCCCTTCCACCCGAATCCGGGCAAGCCGACCTACATCCCGCCGCCGGGCGCGGTGGACGCGCACTGCCACGTGTTCGGCCCGGCGGACCGCTTCCCCTATGCGCCGGAGCGCAAGTACACCCCGTGCGACGCACCCAAGGAGACGCTGTTCGCGCTGCGCGACTTCCTGGGCTTCGAGCGCAACGTCATCGTCCAGGCCACCTGCCACGGTAAGGACAACCGCGCGCTCGTCGATGCGCTGAAGGCATCGAACGGGCTGGCGCGCGGCGTCGCCTCGGTCGGCCCGGCCATCTCCGAGGCGGAACTGCACGAGTTGCACGAGGCCGGCGTGCGCGGGGTGCGCTTCAACTTCGTCAAGCGCCTAGTGGATGCCACGCCCAGGGAGGTCTTCCTGGGCATCGCCGAGAAGATCGCCAAGCTCGGCTGGCACATCGTCGTCTATTTCGA
>JAEYOB010000759.1 GCA_023412175.1 Pseudomonadota bacterium
CGGGTCAGGAAGCCGGCGGCCTTCAGTGGCGGGCGCAGGGCCGGCTCGAAGTAGGTCAGGGCCTTCGAGATGCCGTGACGGACCGCACCGGCCTGACCCGACAGGCCGCCGCCGGTGACCGTGACCAGCACGTCGAACTGGTTGGCGCGATCGGTCACGCCGAACGGCTGCGCGATCATCATGCGCAGCACCGGACGCGCGAAGTAGACCTCCTGGTCGCGGCCGTTGACGGTGATCTTGCCCGAACCCGGCTTGATCCAGACGCGGGCGACCGCGTCCTTGCGCTTGCCGGTGGCGTAGGCGCGGCCGAACTGGTCGAGCTTCGGCTGGGCGACCTCGGCGGAAGCGCCGGCCGGAGCGGCCGTACCGGCGCCCTGCAGATCCTTCAGGCTGGAGAGGGTGGTGGTGACCTGAGCCATAGGATTACGCGCTCCGCTTATTCTTCGGGTTCAGGGCGCCGACGTCCAGCACGGTCGGCTGCTGCGCCTCGTGCGGGTGGACCGCACCCTTGTAGACCTTGAGGTGGGACATGACGCGGCGGCCGAGCGGGCCGCGCGGAACCATGCGCTCCACAGCCTTCTCGATGACGCGCTCCGGGTACTTGCCGTCGAGGATCTGGCCCTTGGAACGGCCCTTGATGCCGCCCGGATAGCCGGTGTGCCAGTAGAAGATGTCGTCCTGGCGCTTGTTGCCGGTCAGCTTCACCTTCTCGGCGTTGATGACCACGATGTGGTCGCCACCGTCCATATGCGGGGTATAGGTCGGCTTGTGCTTGCCGCGCAGCATGTTCGCCAGGATGCTGGCGAGCCGGCCGAGCACCAGCCCGTCGGCGTCGACGACGTACCACTTCTTCTCGATGGTCGCCGGCGTCAGATTGAAGGTCTTCATCGCCACACTCGTTGAGTGAATCGTGGATCGGCAGGCCGCCGAATCCCGCGGCGCCGAAGCGGCCGGCTTTGTACGGGTTTTGCGCACACCCGTCAATGCAAAAAACACAAAATGAAATCAATGGCTTACAAGAACGGTATTTAGATACCGCTGAGCGAAAGTCATTGATTTCATTTATGTTTTTCTCCTTACGCGTCTTGCCGGTATCCAGATACCGCGATGGTGACCGGATCGTGCGGCGGGATGGAGTAGGTGCCGGTGGCGTGCGCCACGGGCTCCTCCGAGCCGTCTTCGGAGAACAGCAGCACCTCGCCGTAGGCCAGCCGCTTGCCGAGCTTCAGCAGCCGCCCCTCGGCGATCATGGCGACCGGCGGCGGCCGCTTGAGGAAGTTGATGGTCATGCTGGTGGTGACCGCCAGTTCGACCCGCCCGATGGCGCTGAGCACCGCGGCGTAGAGCGCGACGTCGGCCAGCCCGAACATGGCCGGCCCCATGACGGTGCCGCCGGGGCGGACGAAGTCGGTCTTGTAGGGCATGCGCATGCGCACGCGGCCGGCAGCCAACTCGTCGATGGTGATGCCGAAGCTGCCGACCAGCGGCACGCCTTCGCGAATCAGCGCCTCCAGATCGGGAATGGAGATCGCGGTCGGGGGAGGTGCGGTCATCGGAAGCTCGCGCGCGGTGGTGGACGCCGGGTCACGCCACCGGCAGCGGCCGAACCTCCGGCTCGTCCCGTTGCATGCAGCGCCCGGACGGAAAGGAGAGCGTGACGGTGGTGCCTTTGTAAAGCTGGCTTTCCAGCCGAACCGTGCCGCCGTGCGCCTCGACCAGCGCCTTGGTGATGGTGAGGCCCAGCCCCACCCCGCCGGCCGGCCGGGTGTGCGCGTTGCCGGCCTGGCCGAACGGCTCCCACACCCGGGCGAGATCCTCCGGCGCGATGCCGGTGCCGGTGTCGCGCACCGCGAGGTCCACGCCGCCGTCGCCGCGCGGGCGGGCGGCGATGGTCACGCGGCCGCCGCGCTTGGTGAACTTGATGCTGTTGAAGGCGAGGTTCACCAGCATCTGGATGACCCGCCGCCCGTCGCAGCGCAGGTGCGGCAGATGCGGCGGCACATCGAACTCCAGCGCCACGCCGGCCTCAGCGGCGCGGTTGGTGAGGATCTGCGCGGCGCGGCCGACCAGATCGCCCACCGGCTCGACCTCCTCGCTCAGCTCCAGCACGCCCAGCTCGATGCGCGAGATCTCCAGGATATCGTCAATGATGCCCAGCAGGTGCCGTCCGGACAGGTGGATGGCGTCCACATAGCCCTGGTAGCGCTCGCTGCCCACCGGCCCGAACAGCCCGCTCTGCATCACCTCGGAATAGCCGAGGATGGCGTTCAGCGGCGTCCGCAGCTCGTGGCTCATCACCGCCAGGAAGCGGGTCTTGGAACGGTTGGCCGACTCCGCCTCGCGCGTGGCGGCGAGAAGCGCCGCCTCGGTCTGCTTGAGGTGGGTGATGTCGCGCCCCTCGGGCACGAGATAGATCACGTTGCCGTCGTCGTCGAAGATCGGCCGCAGCGAGAAGTCGATGTAGACCACCTCCCCGCCCGGCGCGAGGTGCGTCGTCTCGAATCGCACGAAGCCGCCGCGCGCCGCCAGTTCCACCCCGGTCTTCAAGCGCTCCTGGTCGTCGGGCACGTGCGCCCACCAGGGCGTGTCCCAGAACGGCGTCCCGAGCACCGAGTCCTCGCTAGCGCCGATGAAGCGCAGCGCCGTCTGGTTCACCTCGATCATCCGGCCATCGACCTCCAGCAGGCCGATGAACTCAAAGGTGTGGTCGAAGATGGCGCGGAACCGCCGCTCGCGCTCGCGCAGGGCCATGCTGGCGGCGCGCTGGGTGGTGATGTCGAGGATCACCGCCTCCATGCGGCCGGGGCCGGCACGCCACGCGCTGATCGACACCCAGCGCGTCGCGCCGTCGTCGTTGACGATGCGCACGGGGATCTGCCAGGGCGCGCTTACCGCCGGGCAGGCCGCCACCCAGTCCATGATCATCGCGCGGTCGTCGGGGTGGACGATGTCCAGCATCCCCGCCCCCTCCGCCTGCAGCCGACCGGCGCCGATCCGCAGGCGGCGGCCAAGATTCCCGGTGATGAACTCCACCGGCAGGCGCCCCTCGGTCCGCCAGACCAAGCCGACCACCGGGCTGCGGTTGATCATGGCGGCGAGGCGGATGCGCTCCTGTTCAGCCAGCCGGCGCTGGGTGGTGTCGCGCCCGACCGCCTGGACGGCGGTCAGCCGCCCCTCCCGATCAAACAGGGCAAGGCGGCGCCATGTGATCCAGCGCGTCGAGCCATCGGGGGCGGGCCAGGGCTCCTCGCTGCTCACCGGACCGGCGCCGGGCGCCGCCTCCGCGATGAAGCGTTCGGCGGCCTGGACGGCGGCAGCCGGCAGATGGTCGCGCAGCGTGCCGGCGACGAAGGCGCGCGGCGTCGTGCCGCACAGCGCCGCCAGCTCGCGGTTGACCACGCTGACCGTCAGGTCCGGCTGGAAGCGACAGACCAGCTCCGTCTGGTCGTCAATGGCGGTGCGGAACTTGTCGCGGCTGGAGAACACCCGGCAGACGAAGCACTTGTCCGCGGTCACGTCGGTCAGCGTGACCAGCCGGCCGCCGTCGGGCAGCGGTTTCGCCGCGACGGTGACGTCGCGGCACTCGCCGTCGCCGCGGACGAGAATCGCGGCGCCACCGTTCTGTTCGGACGACGGGGCGCCATCCGGCCCGTGCAGCACGGCCACCCGGTCGAGCGGGCGTCCCTCCACCGCGTCGGGGTCGCGCCCGACCAGCGCGGCGAACGCGGCGTTGGCCGCCACGACACGCCCGTCCGGCCCGGCGATGCAGGTCGCGGCGGGACTGTCCATGAAAATGGCGCGCCAGTCGATGCCCGCAGACACGGCGTCCTTCGCCTCCAAAACCTATCCCCGGCAGCAGCCCCCCAATCGGCGTCATCATGGCCGAAACGACCCCGACGGGCGACGGATTTCCCCAATCATATTGATATTATTTGTGCAATTACATGACCGATTGATCCAATGATGAGCAATGAAGGCAAGTTTTAGGTGCCCGCCCTCCTTTCCGCCGGAACCGCTCCCGCCAGCACCAGGACGTCCTGATTTTACTGTTTTTTTAAGTTGATATCTGGGCGGAATTGACAATTTTCGTGTTGAATTCCCGCCTTGGCTGCGCTCTCATGGCTGCCGTCCGCAACGCGCCCGTTCCGTTGCGTCCGGGTGGCGGGTAAGCTCCGCCACCACGAACCGCAAGAACGGGAGGGAACCACCATGAACGCCGTCACAGCCGAAGCCGCCGAAGCCCCGCCGGTCCTGCGCCAGGACCATGGCGGCATCGCGACGCTGACGCTGAACCGGCCGGCCGCGCGCAACGCGCTGTCCGTCGGCCTGATGACCGCCCTGCAGGCAGAACTGGACGCCATCGACCGGGATCCCGCGGTCAAGGTGGTGGTGCTGGCCGGCGCCGGCCCGGCCTTCTGCGCCGGCCACGACCTGAAGGAGGTCCGCAGCGACCCGCGGCCCGAGGCGTACGAGGCGCTGTTCACCCAGTGCTCGCGGCTGATGATGACGATCACCCGGATCCGCCAGCCGGTGATCGCCCGCGTGCACGGCATCGCCACCGCGGCGGGCTGCCAGCTGGTCGCCACCTGCGACCTCGCCTATGCGGCGGACACCGCGCGCTTCGCCACGCCGGGGGTGAACATCGGCCTGTTCTGCTCGACGCCAATGGTGGCGCTGAGCCGCGCGGTCGGCCGCAAGGCGGCCATGGAGATGCTGCTGCTCGGCGACCTGATCGCCGCCGAGGAAGCCGAGCGCATCGGCCTCGTCAACAAGATCGTCCCGGCCGAGTACCTGGACGCCGCCATCCAGACGGTGGCCGCGAAGATCGCCTCCAAATCGCCGCTGACCCTGTCCATCGGCAAGGAGGCCTTCTACCGCCAGCTCGAACTGCCGACCGAGCAGGCCTACGCCTACGCCTCCGAGGTGATGACCCGCAACATGCTGGCGCAGGACGCCGCCGAGGGGATCGACGCCTTCCTGGACAAGCGCGAGCCGGTGTGGTGCGGCCGATGAGCGGTCACGACAGCTACACCGACGACTTCCTTCGCGGCGTGCTGAAGCGGATGCGCTCGGTCGCCGTCGTCGGCTTCTCCAGCAACCCGGTCAAGGCCAGCTACTTCGTCGCCAAGTACCTGCGCGACAAGGGCTACACGGGCTATCCGGTCAACCCCGGCATCGCCGGGCAGGAGGTGCTGGGCCTGACGGTCCGCGCCAGCCTGGAGGACCTGCCGGCGCCGCCGGACATGGTGGACATCTTCCGCAACGCCCAGGCGGCCTCCGGCGTCACCGACGAGGCCATCGCGGCGGGCGCCAAGGTGGTGTGGATGCAGCTCGGCGTGCGCAACGACGAGGCGGCGGCGCGCGCCGAGGCGGCCGGCCTGACGGTGGTGATGGACCGCTGCCCGAAGATCGAATACCAGCGCCTGTTCGGCGAGATCGGCCGGATCGGGGTCAACTCCGACGTCCTCGTCAACAAGAAGCAAAAGCTCACCAGAACCTTCAAGAAACTCATCTAGGGGAAAAGCAGACCATGAGCGAGCAGAAGACCTTCGGCTTCGAGACCCGCGCCATCCACGCGGGCGCGGCGCCCGACCCGGCGACGGGCGCCCGGCAGACGCCCATCTACCAGACCACCGCCTTCGTCTTCGACGACATCGACGATGCGGCGTCGCTGTTCAATCTGCAGAAGCTCGGCTTCATCTACTCGCGCCTGACCAACCCGACCGTCGCGGTGCTGGAGGAGCGGCTGGCGAACCTGGAGGGCGGCGTCGGCGCCACCTGCACCTCGTCCGGCCATTCGGCGCAGATGATGGCGCTGTTCCCGCTGCTGTCGCCGGGCGACGAGTTCATCGCCTCCACCAAGCTGTACGGCGGCTCGCTCAACCAGTTCGCCAACAGCTTCCCGCGCGCCTTCGGCTGGAAGGCCCATTTCGTCGATACCGACGACGTTGAGGCGGTCCGCAAGGCGATCACGCCGAAGACCAAGGCGATCTTCGTCGAGAGCCTCGCCAACCCCGGCGGCGTGGTGACCGACATCGCTGCGCTGGCGAAGATCGCCGACGCCGCGCAGATCCCGCTGGTGGTGGACAACACGCTGGCGACCCCCTACCTGTGCCGCCCGATCGAGCACGGCGCCACGCTGGTCATCCACTCGACCACCAAGTTCCTGTCGGGCAACGGCACCTCGCTGGGCGGCGTCATCATCGACAGCGGCAAGTTCGACTGGACCAAGGCCGGCAAGTACCCGGCGCTGACCGAGCCGGAGGCCGGCTACCACGGCCTGAAGTTCCACGAGACCTTCGGCCACCTCGCCTACACCATCCACGCCCACGCGGTGGGGCTGCGCGACCTCGGCCCGAGCCAGGCGCCGATGAACGCCTTCCTGACGCTGAACGGCATCGAGACGCTGGCCCTGCGCATGGAGCGGCACGCCGCCAACGCGCTGAAGGTGGCGCAGTTCCTGGAGAGCCATCCGGCGGTGGCCTGGGTCAGCTACGCCGGCCTGGAATCGTCCAAGTACCACCAGCTGGCAAAGAAGTACCTGCCGCGCGGCGCCGGCTCGGTGTTCACCTTCGGCGTAAAGGGCGGCTACGCCGCCGGCGTCAAGGTGGTGGAGAGCGTGCAACTGTTCAGCCACGTCGCCAACCTCGGCGACAGCCGCTCGCTGATCATCCACCCGGCCTCGACGACGCACCGCCAGCTCTCCGAGGAGGGCCTCGCGGCGGCCGGCGCCGGCCAGGACGTGGTGCGCCTGTCGATCGGCATCGAGAGCGCCGACGACATCATCGCCGACCTCGATCAGGCGCTTAAGGCCGCGTCGTAAGGGAAGGCCGGAAGGGGCGCCGCGGGGCGCCCCACTACCTTTGCGCACAGTCCATTTACGGACTGCCCCGG
>JAEYOB010000328.1 GCA_023412175.1 Pseudomonadota bacterium
TGCCGGCACCATGGCCACGGCGGGCGGCAGGACGACTGCCCGCCGCACGGCCATCAGCGTGCCGGCCACCGTCGCGCCGACCGCCACCAGCCCGGCGACGGCGAACATCTCAGGCGCCGGCCGGTACAGCAGGATGGGGAAGCTGTAGAACCGCGCGTAGAGCGCCGTCATGCCGAAGCCCAGCCACGCGCCGCCTACGAAGCCCAACAACACGCCGAACCCGGTCAGCGCCAGCACCAGCTTCAGGTAATGCCAGCCGACGTCCAGGTCGGAATAGCCGAAGGCCTTCAGCAGGCCGATCTGCTCGCGCTCGGTTTCGATCAGGCGGGACACGACCATGTGCAGCAGGAACGCCGCCACGCCGAGGAACACCGGCGGGATGATCCGGCCGGTCATGCGGAGCTGGTCCAGTTCACCCGATAGAAAGGCGTTGGACAGCTGGTCCCTGCGCGCATAGGCGCCGATGCCCCCGTAGGGGGCCAGCAGCGCGTCGAGCTGAGCGATGACGTCGGCCTCGAGCGCGCCGCGCTGAAGCGAGAGACTGACGTCGTTGAACGCGCCCTTGAGGTCGAAGGCGGCGGCAAGCGCCGCCCGCCCCATCCAGAACACCCCGAAGCGCCGAGCGTCCGGCATCAGCTGGCCGGGGCCGAGGGAGTAGACGTACTCCGGCGACAGCGCCACGCCGACGACGCGCAGATCGCGCAAGCGCCCGTTCACGGTGGCGCGCACCGTGTCACCGGGGTTCAGGCGGTGCGCCTCGGCGAAGGACTGGGTGACCACCACCTCGTCGGGGTGGGCGGGTTGCGGCAGCCGGCCGCGACGCAGAGCCATCGCGTTGAGATGCGGCTCGCCCCGCTCAGGCAGGGAGAGCAGCCGGGCACTCGCCGGCTCCGCCACCATGGGCATGTCGAGCGTGGCCGCCCTGACGATGCGCGTCTCCACCCGCGCCACACCGGGAAGATCGCGGATGCGCTCGGCCAGCCCCTCCGGCGCGCGGGTCAGACTGGCGAACACGTCGGCGAAACGGTAGCGCTCGTAGTAGGCGCTGCGCGTCTCCTCCAGCGAACGCAGCGCGCCGAAGGACATGACGACCGTCGCCACGCCGCAGCCGATGACCAGCGCGATGGCCAGCGCCTGCCCTCGGATCCGCCAGAGGTCACGCAGCAGCTTGCGGTTCAGCGCGCCCATGATCCACCTACCATGACAGCTCGGCGGGGGAGCGCCGGTGCGGGTTGCGCCGCTCGCCCACCACCCGGCCGTCGCCGAAAGTGACGACGCGGTCGGCCATGTCGGCGATCACCATGTTGTGGGTGATGATCACCGCCAGCGTGCCCAGTTCCCGATTGACGCGCTCGATGGCCTCCAGCACCCGCACGCCGGTGTGGCTGTCGAGCGCGCCGGTCGGCTCGTCGCACAGCAGCAGCCCCGGCCGCTTGGCGATGGCGCGGGCGATGGCGACGCGCTGCTGCTCGCCGCCGGAAAGCTGGGCCGGGAAATGGTCCAGCCGGTCGCCAAGGCCGATCAGGCGCAACGCCTCCTCCGGCGCCATCGGCGCGGTGGCAATTTCGGTGACCAGGGCGACGTTCTCGCGCGCGGTCAGGCTGGGGATCAGGTTGTAGAACTGGAAGACGAAGCCGACGTGCTCGCGGCGGTAGCGGGTCAGCGCCGCCTCCGAGAACGCGGTCAGTTCGGCGTCCCGGAAGAACACCTGCCCGGCGCTCGGCCGGTCGAGCCCTCCGAGGATGTTCAGGAGCGTCGACTTGCCGCCGCCCGAAGGTCCGAGGAGCACCGCCAGTTCCCCCTCGAACAGGTCGAGGTCGACGCCGCGCAGCGCCTGCACCTCGACCTCGCCCGAGGAGTAGACTTTGGTCAGCCCCCGCGTTGCGAGAACCCTTGCACCGGCTGCGGCGGACACCGCCACCTAACGATCCTGAATGGACTGCACATAGTAGACCAGCTCCAGGATCCTGCCGCGGACAACCTGCTCGGATCCCCAGGGCCAGAAGTCCTGAACGGACGCCGCCATGAAGGCTTCACCCCACACCGGCATCTCCCGGGTGCCGTGCGCCGCGATCATTTCCCGCCCATCGATCAGGTTGTACAGGTACTCGATCGGAAAGACGCCCTTGTTGCGTTCCCGGATGGTGGTCAGTGTCGCCGGCTTCTTGGTGAGGAATGTGGCGTAAGGGCCGTCGCCCTTTCCTTCGCGGCCGTGGCACACGGCGCAGTTCGCCATGAACGAGGATTGGCCGATAGGCTCGTTCTTCCCCTTTTCCCGGGATTGCGCCAGCACCGGCGACAACGTCGCCATGGTTGCCGTCACAATGGCCGCGACGGCGAGAGAACGTCCGACAAACGAGTTGACTCGCATGGTGACCTCCCTGGTTGGACTGAGTGTTCCGATTACCGTCTCCATCAAAGGGCAGCCCGTACCCCGGCGACTTAACCTCGGTTGAAGGGCACGGCAGCCCCTTGAAGAGGCGAGTTCTCAGAAATGATTCCGAACGGCGCGGCGCACGCGCGCGATGCACCCGTCGATACGCTCCGTGGTGGTGTGTGGGCCCAGGTCGTCGAAGTGGAGATACTCGACCACTCGGACGCCGCACAGGCCCCGCTCCAGCTCGTCCACATAGGCGCCCGCCGCTTGGCGGATGAAGCTGCCCGGTAGCGGGTGGGTGAAGACCACGAGATGCCTCATGGCTCTCCTCCCCCACTGGCTATTCGGAGCCCCGCGGCACGCAGTCGAGCGCACGCTCCAGCTCGACCACGTTGCGGAGGGTGCGCATCACGCTGTCCGGCGTGAGGCTGATGGAATCGATGCCGAGCCGGACCAGGAACTCGGCCATCTCCGGATAGTCGGACGGCGCCTGCCCGCAGATGCCGCAGGGGCGTCCGTTGCGTTTGGCGCCCTCGACGGCTTGCCGCAGGAAGGCGAGGACACCCGGATCGCGTTCGTCGAAATCGAAGGCGACCAGCGGGCTGTCGCGGTCCACCCCCAACGTCAGCTGCGTGAGGTCGTTGGACCCGATGGAGAAGCCGTCGAACAGACGGGCGAATTCATCGATGAGCAGCACGTTGTTGGGGATCTCGCACATGACGTAGACCTCCAGCCCGCGCTGGCCGCGCGCCAA
>JAEYOB010000340.1 GCA_023412175.1 Pseudomonadota bacterium
ACCTGATGCAGGATTTCCCCGGCCGCTACGCCGGCGGCGACGTCTGGGTCGAGGCGCGCGAGGGCCGCGCCAACGACGGCGTGTCGCCGGTGCTCATCGGCTCCAACGACTGGGCCGCCGCCTGGGCGGTGGACAGCCGCGGGCAGCCGCGCTTCGCCGTCGCCCCCGGCGGCGAGCGCCAGCGCGAGATGGCCTTCCGCTTCGGCGTCAACCTCGTGATGTACGCGCTGACCGGCAACTACAAGGCCGATCAGGTGCACGTCCCGGCCATACTGGAAAGGCTTGGACAATGAGGGGATGGGGGCAATGAACGGCATCCTGTCCGGCGGCAACTCCATCGCCTTCAACCCGCTGCTGCCGTGGGAATGGCTGCTGCCGCTGTTCGCGGTGGCGGTGCTGGTGGTGGTGCTCGCCCTGGTCCGCCGGGCGCGCGGCGCGCTGCTGCGCCTCCTGGCGCTGGCCGTGCTGGCGATCGCCCTCGTCAACCCGTCGCTGGTGCACGAGAAGCGCGACCCCATCAAGGACGTGGCGGTCATCGTCGTCGACGAATCGCCCAGCCAGAACATCGGCGAGCGCAAGGCCCGCGCCGAGCGCGCGCTGGCCGAGCTGACCGACAGGCTGAAGCGTTTCGACGATTTGGAGGTGCGGGTGGTGCGCGCCGGGTCCGGCGAGTCCGGCGCCTCGGCGATCAACGAGACGCGCCTGTTCGACGCGCTGAACCGCGCCATGGCCGACGTGCCGCGCCGCCGCATGGCGGGGGCCGTGCTGATCACCGACGGGCAGGTCCACGACGTGCCGGAGAACGTCGCCAAGCTGGCCGAGGGCGGCCCGGTGCACACGCTGCTGACCGGCAACCGCGACGAGGGCGACCGCCGCCTCGCTATCGTGCAGGCGCCCGCCTATGGCTTGGTGGGCAAGCCGGTGGAGCTGGTGATCCGCGTCGACGACATGCCCAGGGCGCAGTCGCCCAACGCGCTGGTCACGCTGCGCCAGGACGGCGGCACGCCGCGCCAGTTTCAGGTGCCGGTCGGACGCGACTTCCACATCGACTTCCAGGTCACGCACGGCGGCCAGAACGTGCTGGAGATGGAGGTCGAACCAGCCAAGCAGGAACTGACCCTCGCCAACAACCGCACCGCGGTGGTGGTGAACGGCGTGCGCGACCGGCTGCGCGTGCTGCTGGTGTCCGGCGAGCCGCACGCCGGCGAACGCACGTGGCGCAACCTGCTGAAGGTCGATCCGGCGGTGGACCTCGTCCACTTCACCATCCTGCGCCCGCCGGAGAAGCAGGACGGCACGCCGATCCGCGAGCTGTCGCTGATCGCCTTCCCGATCCGCGAGCTGTTCGAGATCAAGCTCGACGAATTCGACCTGATCATCTTCGACCGTTACCGCCGGCGCGGCGTGCTGCCGCAGATGTACCTGGAGAACATTGCCCGCTACGTCGAGAAGGGCGGCGCCCTGCTGGAAGCGTCCGGCCAGGGCTTCGCCAGCGCGCTGTCTCTGGCGCGCACGCCGCTGGGGGCGGTGCTGCCGGCGGAGCCGACCGGCCAGACGCTCGACCAGCCCTTCCGCCCGAAGGTCACCGAACTCGGCCGCCGCCACCCGGTCACCACCGGCCTGCCCGGCGACCGGGCGGACGGCGAGCCCTCCTGGGGCCGCTGGTTCCATCAGGTGGAGGTGATGCCGAGGGACGGCGCGGTGGTGATGGACGGCGCGCAGGGCCTGCCGCTCTTGGTGCTGAACCGCATCGGCGAGGGCCGGGTGGCGCAGCTTGCGTCCGACCAGATGTGGCTGTGGAGCCGCGGCTACGAGGGCGGCGGCCCGCAGGCCGAGCTGCTGCGCCGCCTCGCGCACTGGCTGATGAAGGAGCCGGAGCTTGAGGAGAACGACCTGCGCGCCCGCGTGGACGGCAACCGGATCACCGTCGAGCGCCGCTCGCTGGAGCCCGACCCGCGCGCGGTGACGATGACCACGCCGTCCGACGAGACGCGCACGCTGGAGATGGCGGAGGACAAGACCGGCCGCGCGGCGGCCACGGTGATCGCCGGCGAGCCGGGCATCTACCGGATCACCGACGGCGACCGCACGGCGCTGGCGGTGGTGGGTGCGGTGAACCCGCCGGAACTGGCCGACGTGCGCTCGACACCCGACACGGTGAAGCCGGTGGCAACGGCGACGGACGGCGGCGTGCAGTGGATCGCCGACGGTGCCATCGACGTCCGCCGCACCAAGGCGGACCGCGCGCAGAGCGGTTCGGGCTGGATCGGCCTGCGCGCCAACGGCGACTTCGTGGTGAGCGGCGTGTCGGATGTGCCGCTGCTGCCGGTAGCGGCGGTGCTGCTGCTGGCGCTGGGGGCGATGATCGTGGCGTGGCGGCGCGAGGGGAGGTAGGTTGTTTCAAGCGGTTGCGCGCGGCCGGATTTGCGTTTATGGTCCCGCACCTTCCGGATTGGGGCGTCGCCAAGCGGTAAGGCAGCGGTTTTTGGTACCGCCATCCCAGGTTCGAATCCTGGCGCCCCAGCCATATGGACCCCTTGGAAACCCTGGGTTTTCGAGGGGTCCGGCTCCCCAAAGATCCAATCCTGTGCGAACGTTTCCGGTGCACGCCCTGTGCACAGGATCCGAAAGAAGCAGCGGAACGTCAGCCCAACGCCTTCGCGACGCCGTCGCCCGGTTCGCGGCCCGTCGGCATGAGACCGTTCACCTTCCGCATCTCCGCCTTCAGGGCTTCCGCCAGCCGGACGAAGGTTTCCTTGCGCCCGGAGGTGCGGCGCCAGACCAGCCCGATGCGGCGGAACGGGTTGCCACCCTCCAGCGGGCGGACCGCAACGTCCAGGCCGCGCAGAATGCCGGCGTCCAGCGCCATCTGCGGCAACAGCGTCACGCCCAGACCATTGGCCACCATCTGCACCAGGGTGTGCAGGCTGGTCCCCTGAAAGGCGGCGTTCCGGCGGCCGACCTGCAGCGAACAGGCGGCCAGCGCGTGGTCGCGCAGGCAGTGGCCGTCCTCCAGAAGCAGCAGATCGTCCACCGCAACGTCGGAAGGATGCGCGGACGGCATGCCGCACAGCCGGTGCCCCGGCGGGCAGACCACCGAGAAGCGATCCTCGGTGATGTCCACCGATTCGACGTCGTTCGACGGATACGGCAGGGCCAGCAGGGCAGCGTCCAGTTCCCCGGAGTCGAGCCGGTCGAGCAGGCGCGCGGTCTGATCCTCCCGCAGGAAGAGCTTCAGCCTCGGAAACGCCGCGCGCAGGCCCGGCATCACCCGCGGGATCATGAACGGCCCAATGGTCGGGATGACGCCCAGGTGCAGCGGCCCGGCCATCGTTTCCTCGATGGAACGGGCCGTGTCGACCAGATCCTCGGCGCGCTTCAGCAGCGTGCGGGCCTGTTCGGCGATCTCACGCCCCAGCGGGGTCGGCAGCACCGAGCGCCGCGTGCGCTCCAGCAAAGGCACGCCCAGCAGGTCTTCCAACTCCCGGATGCCGGCGCTGAGGGTGGACTGGCTGACGAGGCACGCCTCCGCCGCCCGCCCGAAATGGCAGCGGTCGACGACGGCGACGAGATAGCGGAGCTGGCGCAGGGTGGGCAACGGCTTCATCCGCCCACATTAATCGATTTTGTCGATCAATGCGATCTGAATTTTCTGCTTTTATCGGTGACCGCCTGCCCCTACTTTCGCTACGGGCAAGCAGCCGACAGGAAAAACCGTTCCTGAAACGCCAGATGCCAAGACAATCTGTTTCACAAACTGTTCGTCAGACGGAGCAACTCGATGTCCTTGATCAACACCGAAATCAAGCCGTTCAAGTCCACTGCCTTCAAGAACGGCAAGTTCATTGAGGTGTCCGATGCCGACCTGAAGGGCAAGTGGTCGGTCGTGTTCTTCTACCCGGCTGACTTCACGTTCGTCTGCCCGACCGAGCTCGAGGACCTGGCCGACCACTACGGCGCCTTCCAGAAGCTCGGCGTCGAGATCTACAGCGTGTCGACCGATACCCACTTCTGCCACAAGGCCTGGCACGACACCTCGCCGGCGATCGGGAAGATCGAGTACACGATGGTCGGCGACCCGACCGGCGTGATCTCCCGCAACTTCGAGGTGATGATCGAGGAAGCCGGCCTGGCCGACCGCGGCACCTTCGTGATCGACCCGAACGGCAAGATCCAGATCGTCGAGATCAACGCCGGCGGCGTCGGCCGCAGCGCCACCGAGCTGCTGCGCAAGGTCAAGGCCGCCCAGTACGTCGCCGCCCATCCGGGCGTGGTGTGCCCGGCCAAGTGGGAAGAGGGCCAGAAGACCCTCGCCCCGTCGCTGGACCTGGTCGGCAAGATCTAAGCCCGACGACCCAGACAGACCGGCGGCGCGTCGCGTTTTCGCCGCCGGTTCCCGGCGCCCGGTCCGACCGGGCGTCGCACGAG
>JAEYOB010000039.1 GCA_023412175.1 Pseudomonadota bacterium
CTGATGCTGACCCTCGGCCTCAAGCCCAGCCGCAAGGCCTACCCCGCGCCGCAGAACCCCAATGACGCCGCCTACCACGCTTTCATCGGTTGACGACCAACAACAAAAAACAAGGAAAAGACCATGACCCAGCTGACCCGCGAACAACTGATCGAACTGGCCACCGAGAAGTATTTCGGCAATGTCGACCGCAAAGCCATGGAGCCGGTGCTCGACTGCTGCCACGAGGACGTGCAGTTCACCATCCAGACCGACAACCTCACCCACAGCGGCCACGACGGCGTGCGCAAGATGTTCGACAACCTCTTTAACGGCTACGAAGAGATCTGGCACGGCGATTTCGAGGTGGCAGCCGACGAGCAGACCCAAACGGTCTGCGCGCGCTTCAACGTGTATCTCAAGGACCATCAGGGCTACGAGACCCGGTTGCGCAACTGCAACTTCTGGTACGTCGAAGACGGCCGCTTCCGCCGCGTGTTCGTCTTTATGAGCGGCGAGAACGTGCTGCGTTGAGCCGACCACCCCGACCCATTGCCTGAGGCCAAGCGGCCCGCCGAGGAACCCATGTTCAGCGACCAGATGATTGTCTTGACCTACGTGATTCGCAGCGACTCCGAGCAGCGCGGCTACAACCCCTGGCTACGCACCGTCGACAACCCGTTCTTCAACTCGGTGCCGAAGATTGCCCTTTACCAGAACTGGAAGCTGGCCGGCGGCGATGTGACCAGCCTGCCGTGGACCCACTTCGACCTGCTGCACCCGGCCAAGGGCGTCGACCCGATGGATGTCTTTCAGGTGCCGGTGGTGGCCGAGTTCGCCGCCAACTGGTCGCGACTGTGGGGCGTCGACCCCGCTGCCGAGGACCAGTCGGTGAACTACCAGATCCACATCCTGGAGCGGGTACGTCAGGGCAAGTGCCGGCGCGGCGAACTCGTGGCGCTGGTCATCGATCCGGATCTGGAGCAGCTGCCGGCGGACGCCGAAGTCTGGCGCACTCGCAGCATGGTGGTCGGCGACAACCAGCTCGGCGAGACCTTTGCCCTGCAGCCCCTCGCCCTGACCGAAGGCAAGGCCGACTCCGCCTGGGGCCGCCGCGTCCTGGTCGGCGATTGCATCGCCAGCCCGCAGTACGCCTAAGTCGCACCGGGCGGGCGCCCCTCGCCCGCCCTCCTTGATCGCCGTAAGGCATAACGAGTAGCGACCATGACCCAGAACAACAAGAAACCGGGCGAACTCGCCTATCCCCACCTGTTTTCGCCGCTGCGCATCAACAACATCACGGTGCGCAACCGCCTGATGCAGACCGCCCACGCCAAGGGCTTCCATTCCGGCGATGGCCTGACCAACAACCGCGATATCTATTACCAGGCCGAACGCGCCAAGGGCGGCATCGGCCTTATCGTCACCGGGGCGCGCCACACCCACCCCACATCCACCGGGCCGAACCGCTCGCTGGCGCGCGGCAACCGCGAGGAAATCATCGAGCGCGACGCCGAGATGGTGCAGGCCGTGCATGCTTTCGGCGGCCACATCATTGCCCAGATCATCCATTTCGGCCCCCAGGGGCGCAGCGGCGCGCTGGACGACTACCGCGAGCTGTGGGGGCCTTCGACCATGAAGTCCCCGGCCTACAACGAGTGGGCACGAGAGATTACCCGCGAGCAGATGCGCGAGGTATCCGAGCACTTTGCCAAGACCGCACTCAACTCCAAGGCCGCCGGCTTTGACGGGGTGGAGCTGCACTACTCCCACGGCTACCTGCACCAGCAGTTTCTGTCCTTCGTCTACAACAAGCGCACCGATGAATACGGCGGCACCCTGGACAACATCGTGCGCTTCCCCATCGAGACCATGCAGGCGGTGCGCGACGCCGTGGGACCGGATTTCGTCGTGGGCATCCGCATCTCCATGGACGAATGCACCGTGGGCGGCATGCAGGCAGACACCGCCATCGAGATGACCTGCAAGCTGGTAGAGACCGGGCTGATCGACTACGTCAGTGCCACCGCCGGCACCTACGCGGCCCACGCCGACCAGATTCCGCCCGGCGACTACGCCGAAAACTGGCTGGTGGCCGACGGCGCACGCCTGCGCAAGGCGGTCCAGGCCATCCGCGACATTCCGGTGTTCATCGTTGGCCATATTGTCGATCCGCAGAAGGCCGAGGCGCTGGTGGCCGAAGGCGCCGCCGACATGATCGCCATGACCCGCACCCAAATCGCCGACCCCGAGTTCGCCAACAAGCTGCTGGAGGGGCGTGAGGACGAGATCAACCACTGCATCCGCTGCAACCAGGCGTGCATCGCGCGGCTGATGGCCGGCAACGCCATCTCCTGCGTGGTCAACCCGGCGGCTGGTCGCGAACAGCGTTTCGGCAGCCATACCGTCCAGCCGGCTCGCGCTCCCGGTCGCTGGCTGGTGGTCGGCGGCGGACCGGCCGGCATGCGCGCAGCACTGGAACTGGCCCGACGCGGCCATGCGGTGGAACTGGTGGAAGCCAGCGACCGACTCGGCGGCCAGGTCAACCTCGCCGCTATGCTGCCGCGTCGGCACAAGTTCGGCTTTATCCCGCGCGACCTAGAGCGGCAGCTGCGCAAGGCCGGAGTGCAAATCCGCCTGAATACCCGACTGAGCGCCGACGAGATCATCGCTGCAGGTGCCGACGGCGTAATCATCGCCACCGGCTCCACACCGCTGAAGACCGGCTTCACCTCAACCCGTCCGGCAGTGGACCAGGTGCCGGGCATGCAGCAG
>JAEYOB010000081.1 GCA_023412175.1 Pseudomonadota bacterium
GGCCAGGGGCACCGGATGCGAGGCCCGCTCGACGCCGGCCGACGGGTCGGCACAGGCGCCGGCCGCCAGAACGCCGAACAGCAGCGCCGCAACGCGCCGGCGCCAGGGCGGAAAGAGGAATCGCATCGTCATGGCGCCACTCAACCATGGCAGCCAAGCGTTTTGGAACGCCTTTTCCCGCCTAGGGCGGCAGCGTTACCCCGCTGCGGCAAATCCCGTTCCAGAGGAGGCCATGCACCCCCCTTTCGGGATGATGGAGCGGCACGGCGGCCTTTCGGCTATGCCTTAGAAATCATGAGGTTTGCGATCTCCGCCCTCCCGCTTATGCCGGTGGCGGTACCCCTTCTGAGCCTGCGCCTGACCGGCCGCAAGTGCATAAATTGACCGGGTTGATATGAAATCGAAGCTCCTCCGTGCAGCCAACAGGTCACCGCGATGCTTTCGAGGCCTACCCCGAACCACCTGCCACCCGACCGCACCGCCGGCGGGCCGGAGGCGTCGGCCGAAGACGCGAACGCGCGGATCCGTGAGCTGGAATCCGAACTGCGCGAGCTTCAGCACCGCGCCAAGAACAGCCTTCAACTGGTCATCAGCCTGCTGAAGCTTCAGGCCGGCCGCATCCGCGACCCCGATGCCCGCATCGCCTACGAGCAGACCATGGTCCGCATCGAGGCGCTCGCGATCCTGTACCGCCAGCTTCACGAGACCGGGGCCGGCACGCACATCGACCTCGGCCGCTACGTGGAGGCACTGTGCGAGGTGGTGAAGGCCGGCACGCCGGGCGGGCTCGCCAACATCCCGATCAGCGTCAAGGCCGAACCGGTGGCGGTCGGCCTCTACGAGGCGATGCCGCTGGGGCTGATCATCGCCGAGCTGGTGTCCAACAGCCTGCACCACGCCTTCCCGGAGCAGGGCTGGATCCAGGTCGCGGTCACCAAGGTGAGCGACACCCGCGCGCGGCTGGTCGTGGAGGACAACGGCCGGCCGCTGCCCGCCGGCTTCGACACCACGTCGGACGACGGCCTGATGCTGGCCGAGGCGCTGGCCTCGCAGCTCGGCGACACGCTCTCCACCGACTCCGACGCCACCGGCACGACGGCGGCGGTAAGCTTCCCGATCTGACGGACTACGCCGTCCCCGACGGGCCGCCGGCGGGGCGGACGGAGCGGCACAGGCGCTTCAGCGTGTCGATGGCGGCCGGGAGCTGCGTCTCCGGAACGTCGAAGGTGGCGCTGTCCACCCAGCGGCCGTCGGAGCCGCTCAGGCCGACCTCCAGCGAGCCGGGCGTCCAGCGCACCTCGGCGTCGAGCAGGCCGTCGCCGACCTCCGTCAGCGCCACGTCGATGAAACGCTCCAGGTCCTCCAGGTCGGCGGCCTCGTCCCAGGGCTCCTCGGCAACGAATTCCAGCAGGTCGGTCAGCCCGCCGACTGGGCGGCAGCGCAACACGCGCGCGTCCGCCCGCGACACGCTGGCCGAGAAGCTCTCCACCGCGGCGCCGATGCGCTCGACCTCCTCGGAATTCTCCTCGTCGTCCCAGTCCTCGTCCACGGCGGCCTCGTCCACCACCTCGTCGAACAGGCCGACCAGCGCCAGCAGGCGCGGCCCCTCGTCGGTCTCGGCGGTAACCTCCTGGTCGGCGGCGAAGCGCACGGCGTCGTCGAAGGACGCCAGCATGCGGCGCAGCAGCGCCCGGCGGTCGATCGCCTCCAGGTAGGAGAGCTGTTCGGGGTCGAGCCACACCGGCAGCAGGCGCACCTGCTCGCCCGGCTTCAGCAGGTCGACCGACGAGAACGCCTCCTCGATCAGCGCGGCCGGCGGCGGGGTGTGGGCGTCGCCCTCCACCTCGGCGATGAACCAGTACAGGCTGGTGGACAGGTGCTCGCCGTCCTCGCCGCTGCGCTCGATGATCTCCGCCAGCGTCTCGACGTCGTCCATGAAGGGCATATGCTCGCCGTCGCGCAGCTTGCCCAGCGTCGCCTCGATCACCGCCTGCCGGCCGCCGTCGAGCACCTCGTCCAGCAACTGGTCGAACCGCGGGTCCTCGGCACGCCAAAGCCGTGCAAGCCGGTCGGCCACCGTGCCCTCGAAGCGGTCGCTTCCCTGTCCGTTGTCCCTCTTCCCCACGCGCCGTCTCCCGTAACGCACCCAGCGGCGGGCGATCTTAGGGACCCGAACGCGGCGCGTCGATCATTTCCGTACGGCCAAAGGAGGGAGGGCCCGCCCCTTATCCCCGCCGGCGGCGTCCGCCGACGTCCACGAGGTCGCTGCGGCCCATGCGGCGCAGCGAGACCTCCAGGCGGGCCTCGGCGTCGCGGATCTCCTGCAACGCGGCGTTGATGTAGGTGATGTGGCGCTCGGCGGCGTCGCGCGCGCCATCCGGATCGCCCGCCATCACCGCCTCGTAGACCGCCCGGTGCTGGTCGAGCAGCAGGTCGCGCACGCCCTTGCGCTCGTACAGCTTGCTGCGGTTGTAGAAGATGTCGTTGCGCAGCAGCTCGGACAGGCTGCGCATGATGTGCAGCATGACGACGTTGTGCGTCGCCTCGTAGATCGCCAGGTGGAAGTCGGCGTCGGCGTCCGCCTCCTCGGTGGAATCGTCGTGGCCGTGCGACGCCTCCATGCGGTCGAAGCAGGCCTTGATCGCCTCGCGATCGACGTCGTTGGCGCGCTTGGCGGCGTAGTAGGCGGCCGAGCCCTCGACCGTGCTGCGGAACTCCAGATAGTCGAAGGTCGCCTCGGGGTTCTCGCGCAGCAACTGGGTCAGCGGGTCGCGGAAGGTGGCGCCCAGCGTCTCCGCCACATAGGTCGCCCCATTGTGGTCGGTCATCAGCAGGCCGCGCTCCATCAGCTTGGCCAGCGCGTCGCGCAGGGACGGGCGTGAGATGTCGAGCTTGGCGGCCAGCTCGCGCTCGGCCAGCAACCGTTCGCCCGGCCGCAACGCCCCTTCCAGGATCAGCCGTTCCAGGTGTTCAGCCACCGTGTCCGCCAGCTTCGCCGGCTTGATGGACTCCGACCTCATCGCTTCCACCTGCCCCATTCGCATTTTCTGATGTTTGCTCCGATCCTACAAAGTCAGCGCCGCTTGGCAACGCGGAAAATTCCGCTGACCCGCATTATGGGACCGTTCCGCTTGTCTGACCATGAGGCAAAGCGTCCGACAAACGTCCTGACCGGGCCTACCCGCCAATGACAGGAACGCACCAGATGGCGCCCCTGATGTAAGCATAATTTTCCACATTGCAATCGTTGGCAACACATTGTATCCGTACCACCGCGTTTGGTCAGTTTTTTTGACCGCACGCCGGGTCCTGGAAAAACAGGTTTCCAGTCCCCCCGCACTGCGGCTGGTTCGGCGGCGCGCACCAGGGCGGCACCGGCATCGGAGCCCGCATCACGGTCGCGTACCGGCGAATTGCACAGAGAACAGCGACATAGGTAGGAAACATGCAGACCTGGACACAAGTCTACGACCCGGCGGGCAACCTCTGGCTATCGGCCTTCGTGGCCGCATTGCCGATCATCTTCTTCTTCCTGGCGCTGACCGTACTTCGCATGAAGGGGCACGTCGCCGGCACGATCACCGTTCTGATTTCGCTGGCCGTCGCCATCTTCTTCTACAAGATGCCGACGGGCATGGCGCTGGCCTCGGCCGGCTACGGCTTCATGTACGGCCTGTGGCCGATCGCCTGGATCATCGTCGCCGCGGTGTTCCTCTACAAGATCACGGTCAAGACCGGCCAGTTCGAGATCATCCGCTCGTCGGTGGTGTCGATCACCGAGGACCAGCGTCTGCAGATGCTGATGGTCGGCTTCTCGTTCGGCGCCTTCCTTGAGGGTGCGGCCGGGTTCGGCGCGCCGGTGGCGATCACCGCGGCGCTGCTGGTCGGCCTGGGCTTCAACCCGCTGTACGCCGCCGGCCTCTGCCTGATCGCCAACACCGCCCCGGTGGCCTTCGGCGCCATGGGCATTCCGATCATCGTCGCCGGCCAGGTGACCTCGCTCGACCCGTTCGCGATCGGCGCGATGGCCGGCCGCCAGCTGCCGCTGCTGTCCGTGTTCGTCCCGTTCTGGATCGTCATGATCATGGACGGCTGGAAGGGCGTCCGCGAGACTTGGCCCGCCATCCTGGTGGCCGGCGGCACCTTCGCCGTGACCCAGTACTTCACCGCCAACTACATCGGCCCCGAGCTGCCGGACATCACCTCGGCGCTGGTCAGCCTGGTCAGCATCACGCTGTTCCTGAAGGTCTGGAAGCCGAAGTCGATCTTCCGCTTCTCGCACTCCCCGCTCGCCACCCCGGCCCCGGCCTCGGTCGGCGCCATGGCCAGCAGCGAGTTCGCCGCCACCCGCAGCTACTCGGGCGCCGAGATCGCCAAGGCGTGGTCGCCGTTCCTGATCCTCACCGTGATCGTCACGATCTGGAGCCTGAAGCCCTTCAAGGCGCTGTTCGCCAAGGGCGGCGCCCTGGCCGACACCGTGCTGTACTTCTCGATCCCCGGCCTGGACAAGCTGGTCCTGAAGGCCGCCCCGATCGTCACCTCGCCGAAGCCGTACGAGGCGGTCTACAAGCTCGACCTGCTGTCGGCCACCGGCACCGCCATCCTCATCTCGGCGATCATCACGATGGTCATGCTGAAGATGCGCCCGGCGGACGGCCTGAAGACCTTCGCCGAGACGCTCGACGAGCTGAAGCGCCCGATCTACTCGATCGGCATGGTGCTGGCCTTCGCCTTCATCGCCAACTACTCGGGCCTGTCCTCGACGCTGGCGCTGCTGCTGGCCGGCACGGGTTCGCTGTTCCCGTTCTTCTCGCCGGTGCTCGGCTGGCTGGGCGTGTTCCTGACCGGTTCCGACACCTCGTCCAACGCGCTGTTCTGCGGCCTCCAGGCCACCACCGCTCAGCAGGTCGGCGTGTCCGACACGCTGATGGTGGCCGCCAACACCACCGGCGGCGTGACCGGCAAGATGATCTCGCCGCAGTCCATCGCCGTGGCCTGCGCCGCGGTCGGCCTGGTCGGCCGGGAGTCGGAGCTGTTCCGCTTCACCGTGAAGCACAGCCTGTTCTTCGTGGCGATCATCGGCGTGATCACCTACCTGCAGGCCTACGTCTTCCCGTGGATGATCCCGTAAGACATTCGCTTCGCCAAGGAACCCCTCTCCCGCAAGGGAGAGGGGTTTTTTGTTACCCCTCGCCCCGCCGCTTCAGCCCGGCCACGAGGTCGGAGCGGCCGACGCGGCGCAGCGACACTTCCAGCCGCGCCTCGGCCTTGCCGATCTCCTCCAGGGCGCCGTAGGTGTAGCCGATGTGCTGCGTCGCCGCCTCCCGCGCCCGCTCGGCGTCGCCGGCCAGGATCGCCTCGCAGATCGCCCGGTGCTGGTTCAGCAGCAGGTGGCGCACGCCCTTGTAATCGTACAGTTTGCGCCGGTTGTAGAAGACGTCGGTGCGCAGCAGGTCGGACAGGCAGTGCATGACGTGCAGCATCACCACGTTGTGCGTCGCCTCGTAGGTCGCGAGGTGGAAGTCGGCGTCGGCCTCCGCCTCCTCCATCGGGTCCTCCTTCTCGTGCGCGGCCTCCATGCGGCGGAAGCACTCGGCGATGGCCTGCCGGTCGAGATCGGTCGCCCGCTTCGCCGCGTAGTAGCCGGCCGCACCGGCGACGATGCTGCGGAACTCCAGGTAATCGAAGGTCACCTCCGGGTGGTTCCGCAGCAGCTCGGTCAGCGGGTCGCGGAAGGCGGCACCGATCGCCTCGCTGACATAGGCCGCGCCCTGGGCATCGGTGCGGATCAGCCCGCGCTCGATCAGCTTGGCCAGCGCGTCGCGTAGGGAGGGGCGCGAGATGCCGAGCTTGGCGGCCAGCTCGCGTTCGGCCAGCAGCCGTTCGCCCGGCCGCAGCACGCCCTCCAGGATCAGCCGCTCCAGATGTTCGGCGACGGTATCCGCCAGCTTGGCCGGCTTGATCGTTTCGGATGTCATCGCATTCCCCTTCTCCGCCCCGGCGGGTCCTTTGGCAGCTCCAACAGCCGCATCCCGCAATTGTCCAGAGCGCGCGGCCATGGTCAATTCATTTTACCATTGCTCTTCTTGGGCAAATCGTTTATCCGCTGTCGTCAGCTGCGGCACATAAAATGCCAGCCGCCGAACCGGCGGAAACAAAATTGCCCCCCCGCAGCGTGAAACCCGGACCGCCGGCACACGGGAATGCCGTCGCCCGGTCCACGACCCGGAGGAACCCAAGACCGATGCTGCCCGCGCCCTACGACCGTCTGCACGCGGCCCTCCGCGAGTTCATCCCTTCGGAGCGCCTGATCGTCGATCCGCTGCGCACGCTGGCCTATGGCACGGACGGCAGCTTCTATCGGCTGATCCCGAAGATCGTCGCCGTGGTCGACAGCGAGGACGAGGTGCGGCAGCTGCTGCTGCAGACCCGCGTCCACGGCACCCCGGTCACCTTCCGCGCCGCCGGCTCCAGCCTGTCCGGCCAGGCGGTCAGCGACAGCGTGCTCGTCCTGCTGGGCGACGGCTGGCGCGGCTTCAAGATCGCGCCGGGCGCCGAGACGGTCGCCCTCCAGCCGGGCATCGTCGGCGCCGACGCCAACCGCAAGCTGGCCCCCTTCGGCCGCAAGATCGGTCCCGACCCGGCCTCCATCGCCACCGCCAAGATCGGCGGCATCGCCGCCAACAACGCCAGCGGCATGTGCTGCGGCACCGCGCAGAACAGCTACCGCACGCTGTCCTCCATGCGCGTGATGCTGGCCGACGGCACGCTGCTCGACACCGGCGACGCCGCCAGCCGCGCTGCCTTCGAGAAGAGCCACGGGCCGCTGCTGGCCAAGCTGGCCGAACTGGGCGAACGCACCCGCGGCGACGAGGAACTCGCCGCCCGCATCCGCCGCAAGTTCGCCATCAAGAACACCACCGGCTACAGCCTGAACGCGCTGGTCGATTTCGAGGATCCGTTCGAGATCCTCCAGCACCTGATGATCGGCTCGGAAGGCACGCTGGGCTTCATCGCCGAGATCACCTACAACACCGTGCCCGAGCACGCCGACAAGGCGAGTGCGCTGCTGCTGTTCCCGGACATCGCCGAGGCGTGCCGCGCCGTGGCGCTGCTGAAGCCGGCGCCGGTGTCGGCGGTGGAGCTGATGGACCGCGCCTCCCTCCACTCCGTGCAGGGCAAGCCGGGCATGCCGGCGGTGATCCGCGGCCTGGACGAGCGCGCCGCCTGCCTGCTGGTCGAGACCCGCGCCGAGAACGCCGCCGCGCTCCAGGACAACATCGCCGCCATCAACGTGGTGCTGGACGGCTGCACGCTGCTTCACCCGGCTGCGTTCTCCACCGACGCCGCGGTGTGCGAGACCTACTGGAAGATCCGCAAGGGCCTGTTCCCGGCGGTCGGCGCGGTGCGCCGCACCGGCACGACGGTCATCATCGAGGACGTCGCCTTCCCCATCGAGCGGCTGGCCGACGCCACCGTCGAGCTGCAGCGCATGTTCGAGCACTACGGCTACAACGAAGCCATCATCTTCGGCCACGCGCTGGAAGGGAACCTGCACTTCGTCTTCACGCAGTCGTTCGACACCGACGCCGAGGTGGACCGCTACCGCCGCTTCATGGACGCGGTGTGCGCCATGGTGGTCAACACCTACGAGGGCTCGCTGAAGGCCGAGCACGGCACCGGGCGCAACATGGCGCCCTTCGTCGAGATGGAGTGGGGCAGCCAGGCCTACGGCCGGATGAAGGAGGTCAAGGCGCTGCTCGACCCGCAGTGC
>JAEYOB010000148.1 GCA_023412175.1 Pseudomonadota bacterium
GTCGGCGGTCCGGCTCGGCCAGGCCGGCAACGCCGACGGCTGCGCCATGCAGGTGCGCGGCGGGCTGGCGATGGCGCGCAGCATCGAGGCGCCGCACGCCCTGACCAGCGACGATCTGGAGAAGATCAAGCTGTTCGGGGCGCAGGGCGAGGACATCGGCTCCATCGAGGATGTGATGCTCGACCCGGCCACCGGGCGCCTCGCCTATGCGGTCGTCGAACTGTGCGGCTTCCTAGGAATCGGCGAGCGCAAGGTGCCGGTCCCCTGGTCGGCTTTTCACGCCAACCCCAACGGCGAAGGGCTGGTGCTCAACGTGCCGAAAGAACGGCTGAAGGGTGCCCCGCAGTTCAGCGGTTCCGGTCGTCCCAACACGGCGGACCGCCAGTGGGCGATGGCCGTGCACACCTATTACGGCGTTACGCCTTACTGGCTGCAGGACGCGGCGGCACTGGCGCCGGCCGAGGCGGCTGGCGGCAGCGCCGATGCCATGGGCCGGCTGAACCAGCAGGTGCAGCAGCTCAGCCAGGAGGTCACCCGCCTCAATCAGGAACTCATGCAGGCGCGCGGCACGCCGCCGACGCCACCCTCCAGCACCGGTGCGAGCACGCCCGCCGACGCGGCGCCCGGCAGCTCCCAGAGCGGCAGCGGCTCGGCCGGTGCGCCGCAGCCCGGCACGCCGCAGCAGTGAACGGACGGATTCAGGAACGAGGAGGCGAGCGATGGCTCACCATGGCCACATCGACGATCTGGACCGCATGATCAACGTCGGGCACGCCGAGCGGCTGGTGTCTCTGGTCGGCGGCGGCATGCTGGCGGTGCTTGGCATCCGCCGGCCCAACATCACCGGGGCCGCCATGGCGCTGGTCGGCGGCGCGCTGGTGGCGCGCGGCCTGACCGGCTATTGCCCGATGTACGGGCTGATGGAGGAATGGGGCAACCGCCATGACCCGGCGATCCCCGCACAGGACGTGGACGAGGGGCGAAACCAGTTCTCCCGCCATCCCGGCGACATCTATTCCGAATGCGACGAGACGGTGGACGAGGCGTCAAAGGAGTCCTTCCCGGCCAGCGACCCGCCGGCCTTCTCGCCGGGCGTCACCTGACGAACCGTTCTGGTCGGAAAGGTCCTTCCCGTTCGCGGGAAGGACCTTTTTTGTTTTTTGCACCCGCGAAATGTTTGCCGGTATTGCGTGTTGATGGACTGTCGGGGGTGACCTGCGTCGGATCGCAGAATATCGAGAGCTTGTCAGTTTTGTTGCAGTAATCGCAAGTTGCGTGACCTGCATTCCTGTACTATGGTGCATCGCACAAACGGAACGCGGCGAGTGGGGAGGGGTGTTGATCCCGGCACGTGCTTGCATGAGTACTTCGGCATGCAACGGCCCGCGACGCGGAACGACCACCAGCCAGCGATCTGATCGCCATTCCTTACCATTCAGATGGGATAATTCCTGATGACCACGATGATTCCCGCCGCTACCAACCTCGCCGGCAAGAAGGGCCTGATCCTCGGCATCGCCAACGACCAGTCGATCGCCTGGGGCTGCGCCAAGGCGTTCCGCGCGCTGGGCGCCGATCTGGCGATCAGCTACCTGAACGAGAAGGCGAAGCCGCACGTGGAGCCTCTGGCGCGCGAGGTCGAGGCCGAGATCTTCGAACCGGTCGACGTCACCGGCGAGGGGCAGCTCAAGTCCATCTTCGAGAAGATCGAGCAGAAGTGGGGCAAACTGGACTTCGCGCTGCATTCCATCGCCTTCGCCCCGCGCGACGATCTGCATGGCCGCGTCACCGACTGTTCGCGCGAGGGCTTCACGGCGGCGATGGACGTCTCCTGCCATTCGTTCATCCGCATGGCCCGCTACGCCGAGCCGCTGATGAAGGACGGCGGTGCGCTGTTCACCATGTCCTATTTCGGTTCGCAGCGCGTCATCGAGAATTACGGCGTCATGGGGCCGGTGAAGGCGGCGCTGGAGTCCAGCGTGCGCTACCTCGCCTCGGAATTGGGCTCGAAGGGCATCCGCGTGCACGCCATTTCTCCCGGCCCGATCAAGACGCGCGCCGCCTCCGGCATCGCGCATTTTGACGAACTGATGGCCAAGGCCGCCGACCGCGCGCCGGAGCAGCGTCTGGTCACCATCGAGGAGGTCGGCTACACGACCGCCTTCCTGGCCACCGACGGTGCCAAGGGCATCACCGGCGCCACGACCTACGTGGACTGCGGCTACTCCATCGTTGGTTGATCGGCATCGGCCGATTGCTGCTGGGATGTTCCGCAAAGGGCGGGGGCTGCGGCTTCCGCCCTTCTTGCGTGTGGACGGGGTGCGTCAAATTGCCGTGCGCTCGCTTGCTTCCTTCTCCGCTGCTGCGAAGGACGCATAATTCACCCAGCGGGTGCCCATAAGGCGGGCACACTGGTTTGGAGGTGGCATGGGGGCGATAGCGTGGCGGCGGCAGCTCGGCGTCGGGCAACCGTCCATCGACGATGATCACAAGCACCTGATCGAGTACCTGAATGAGCTTGATGCGGCGTTGAACGCGCGCGTCTACATGCCGGTGCGCGTCGCCAAGACGCTGATGAAGTTGCTGGAGTACACGCAGCAACACTTCCAGCGGGAAGAGAAGATCATGGCGGTGGTCCACTTCCCCAAGCTGGAGGAGCACAAGCGGCGCCATGCCGACGCCGTGAAGGCGATCAGCGAATTGTCCAATATCTTCGCCAAGGAACCGACCCGCGCCAACGGAGAGCGGATCTACGCCTTCACGGCCGACTGGCTGGTGAACCACATCATCATGGAAGACACGCAGATCGCGCCCTACGTGCGCGGGGTGTGGGTATGATTCCTACGATACCGTCGGATGCGTGGCCCGAGACTGCTCGTGCGCCCACTCGACGATGGTGCCCAGCAGCCGTTCCAGAGACGGGCGGACCTCGGTGACGCGGTCTTCGCGGTAGCCGAAGGGCGGCTGCTCGTCCATGTAGGTGCGCTGGCTCAGTTCGAGCTGGATGGTGTGGATGCCCTCCTCGGGCTTGCCGTAGGTGCGGGTGATGTAGCCGCCCTTGAAGCGGCCGTTCAGCACCGGCGTGTACGCCTCGTTCACGGTCAGCACGTTCATCAGCCGGCCGGCCAGCTTGGGCGCAGCGGTAACGCCGCCACCGGTGCCCAGGTTGAAATCGGGCAGGCGGCCCTGGAAGAAGCGCGGCAGTTCGGAGCGGATGGAATGCGCGTCGAACAGCACGGCGACACCGAAGCGGTCGCGCAGCGCCCGCAGTTCGCGCTGCAACTGTTCGTGGTAGGGGCGCCAGTAGGCGTCGATGCGGCGCTGCACCTCGGCGGCGTCGGGTTCGTGGCCGGGCTTGTAGATCGGTTCGCGGTCGAAGGTGGTGAGCGGGCACAGCTCGGTGTTGTCGGCACCGGCGTACAGCGCCGCCCCGGTCGGATCGCGGTTGAGGTCGATCACATAGCGCGAGCAGGTCGCCTTGAGAAACCCGATGCCCAGCGCCGGCGCGAAGTGATACAGCCGGTCCAGGTGCCAGTCGGTGTCGGGCACCGTCAGCGCCACGTCGGTCATTCCCGCGGCAATGTCGGGCGGGATCTCCGTTCCGACGTGCGGGATGCTCAGCAGGACCGGGGTCTCGCCCGGCTGGAATCGAAATGTCTCCATGTCCCTACCAGTAAAGCGCATTGCCTTGCTGCGATGCACAAGAACTATGGGGCTGGGCACCTTGCCCGTCAAATCCTATTACGGATTTGTTATATTCGCTAAGGAAGCTTCAAGCTGGCGGATCGTTTGGTTCGTCCGCATCGAGGCCGTCGCTTTCGGCGACGTGATCGACCATGTCGGACAGCACCCGGCGGATGTGCTCGTCGGTGATCAGATAGAAGACCCGGTTGCCGCGCCGCTCGGCCTGGATCAGCCGGCCGGCACGCAGCAGGCGCAGGTGATGGCTGACCAGCGAAGGCGACAGCCCCAGCGCCGAGGCCATGTCGCCGACCGAGGTCGGTGTCTCAAGGCAGGCGAGGATGATGCGCAGCCGGCTCGGGTCGCTCATCAGGCGGAACATGTCGGCCAGCTCGGCGGTCTGGTCCTCGCTGACGCGCAACAGCGCCGGCTTTGCGGTGGGGGGGACGCCTTTCAGCATGCGGGATCGGGGCTCCGGGTGGGGGCGTGTGTCGGGAATATGGCGATGATGGCGCGCGGACGCATCGGCGTCATCTCTCCTTTGCAGCCGCGTTCATCCATCATCGGTATGGTTTTTGGGGTGTTGACGGAGGTTCGGGAGTTCGGAACAATTCGTCCAAAATTAAAAGTGGCGGAAATGGCCACTGCGGATCCACCGCACCGGGAGGAATGACCATGATGACGCGCCGTCGGGTGCTGCTGCCGCTGGCGTTGGTGCCGGTTGCCGGAATGGCCGTATGGACCGGCGGCGCGGTCGAGCCGACGCATCCCGTGGGCCGCTTCCACCTCGGGCTCGATGAATTCACCGCGCTGTGGCGCGATTTGGTGGGTGTGCGCCTCACCGGCTCGGCGCCGGAGTTCCCCGCCAGGGTCCTGGCGCTGGACGGTGCGGCGGTGACGCTGCGCGGCTTCATGGTGCCGCTGACCCAGGGC
>JAEYOB010000190.1 GCA_023412175.1 Pseudomonadota bacterium
TGTCTCGTGGGCTCGGAGTTGTTTATAAGAGACAGAGTCCACGCCGATGCTGGTGTACGTATCGCCGTTGCGGGCGAGCCACGCCAGCGCGTCGGCGGGCTTGTCCTTGTGGTTGATGGCGCGGACCGGAATACCCTGCTCGGCGAGGCGGCTGACGATCGGGTGCTCGACCTTGCAGGGGATGCACCAGGAGGCGAAAACGTTCACCAGCTGCACGTCGCCCTTCAGGTCGGCCGAGGACAGGCCCTGCTTGTGGCCGGGCAGCGGCGCCAGGGCGAACTCCGGCACCGGCTTGTCGATCAGCGCCGAGGGGACATCGCGCGGGTTGCGGTTGAAGCCCAGCAGGAACGCCAGGCCGACCCCGAGGAAGAGCAGCAGCGGCAGGATGTAGATCAGGCGGCGCATGGGCGTTCCCTCACTCGGCCGGCTGCACGACGCGGGCGCCGTCGCCGCGGCGGCGTTCCGGCGCGCCGATGCGGAAGCGGCGGTCGGACAGCGAGACCACCCCGCCGAACACCAGGCCCAGCGAGCCGACCCAGATCCACGGCAGCAGCGGGTGGTGGTAGATGCGCACGATCCACAGGCCCTGCGGGTCCGGGTCGCCCAGCGCGACGTAGACGTCCGACGCCCAGGTCGTGTGGATCGCCGTTTCCGAGGTGGTCTGGCGCGACACCGGGTAGGTGCGGCGCTCCGGCTCCAGCGTGGTGATGACGGCGCCGTCGCGCTTCAGCGTGAAGGTGCCGACGTCGGCGCGGTAGTTCTCGCCGAAGCGCTGGCCGACGCTGTCGAAGCTCAGCGAATAGCCGGCGATCTCCGCCGTGTCGCCGGGCTTCATGCCCTTGATCAGTTCGGTGTTCCACGCCGCGCTCGCGGTCATGCCCATGATGGCGATGCCCAGGAAGCCGTGCGCGATGGTCATGCCCCAGGCGCTGCGCGGCAGGCTGCGGGCGCGGTTCCAGCTGTCGCCGGCCGGCACCCGGAACAGGCGGATGCGCTCGGCGAACTCGACCAGCGCGGCCACCAGGGCCCAAGCACCCATGGCGATGCCGATCACCGCCATCACCGGGCCGCCGATGGCCCACAGCGTGTAGAACACCGCCAGCGCGGTCACCACCAGCGCCACCCACAGCCGGCCCATGGCGCCCGGCAGGTCGCCGCGCTTCCAGGACAGCAGCGGGCCGACGCCCATCGCCGCGACCATCGGGACCATCAGCGGCACGAAGGTGGAGTTGAAGAACGGCGCGCCCACAGACACCTTGCCCAGGTTGAGCACGTCGAGGAACAGCGGGTACAGCGTGCCGATGAACACCGTGGCCGTCGCGGTGGACAGCAGCAGATTGTTCAGCACCAGCGAGCCTTCGCGGCTGACCGGGGCGAACACGCCGCCGGCCTTCAGCGTCGGGGCGCGCAGGCTGTAAAGCAGCAGCGAACCGCCGGTGGCGATGGCGAGCAGCACCAGGATGAACACGCCGCGCGCCGGATCGACGGCGAAGGCGTGCACCGAGGTGAGGATGCCCGAGCGCACCAGGAAGGTGCCCATCAGCGACAGCGAGAAGGTGATGATCGCCAGCAGGATGGTCCAGGTCTTCAGCGCGTCGCGCTTCTCCACCACGATGGCGGAGTGCAGCAGCGCCGTACCGGCCAGCCACGGCATGAAGGAGGCGTTCTCGACCGGGTCCCAGTACCACCAGCCGCCCCAGCCCAGCTCGTAGTAGGCCCACCAGGAGCCCAGCGCGATGCCGGCGGTCAGCGCCGACCAGGCGGCCAGCGTCCACGGGCGCACCCCGCGCGCCCAGGCCGGATCGACGCGGCCCTCGATCAGCGCCGCCACCGCGAAGGAGAAGGCGATGGAGAAGCCGACGTAGCCCGCGTAGAGGAACGGCGGGTGGAAGGCGAGGCCGGGGTCCTGCAGCAGCGGGTTCAGGTCGTGGCCGTCCAGCGGCGCCGGGACGACGCGGGTGAAGGGGTTCGACGTGATCAGGATGAACAGCAGGAAGCCGACGGAGATGATCCCCTGCACCGCCAGGGTGCGGGCGCGCAGGGTGGGCGGCAGGTTGCGGCCGAACACCGCGACCGCGGCGCCGAACAGAGCCAGCATGACCACCCACAGGAGCATCGAGCCCTCGTGGTTGCCCCACACGCCGGACACCTTGTAGAGCATCGGCTTCAGCGAGTGGCTGTTGTTCACGACGTTCGACACGCTGAAGTCGGAGACCACGAACGCCCAGGTCAGCGCGGCGTAGGCGACGCTGATTATCGCTATCTGCGCCAGCGCGGCGGTGCGCGCGACGCCCATCCAGGCGGTGTTGCCGGTGGCGGCGCCCACCATGGGCACGGTCGCCTGCACCAACGCCACGAACAGCGTCAGCACCAGCGCGTAATGGCCGAGTTCGGGGATCACCGAAACCTCACTGTTCCACGGTCTTGGCGGTATCCTTGAAGTGCTCGGCGCGCTTCAGCGCGTCGGTCACCTCGGGCGGCATGTAGTTCTCGTCGTGCTTGGCCAGCACCTCGCGGGCCAGGAACACGCCGTCGGGGCGCAGCTTGCCCTCGGCCACCACGCCCTGGCCCTCGCGGAACAGGTCGGGCAGCTGGCCGCGGTAGGCGACCGGCACCGTGGAGACGCCGTCGGTGACGCGGAATTCCACGGAGACGCCGTCGGGCAGGCGCTTCACCGTGCCCTCCTCGACCAGGCCGCCCAGGCGGAAGCTGCGGTCCTTCACCTCGGCGACCTTGCTCTGCAGGTCCGAGGGGCTGAAGAAGAACACCAGATTGTCCTGGAACGCGGTGAGCGCCAGCGCGGTGGCCGTGCCGAGCCCGAGCAGGGCCAGCATCAGCATGGTCAAACGCCGTTTCTTGCGAGTCATCCTTCACCCATCTCCGCTGCCGCGCCGGAGCCGGCAGCCTCACGCCGGGAGCGGCGGCGCGACGGCCGGCTCCCTTCCAGCGCCTTCAGCGTCTCCTCGCGGGCGCGCAGGCCCTTGAGGGACGCCACCAGAAGCCCGAGCATCACCACGGCCGTCACCACGTAGGCGGGCCAGACGTATGCGGCGTAGCCGCCCATCTCGAAGAATTCAGCCATGGCGTTCACGTGATCGTGTCCGTTCGACGGTTCAGCTCGGCCTATGCGTAGGCCACTTCCAAGGCATCCGCCTTGATTGAAAACAAACCGGGCCGCGGTCTCAGCCGCGCGCCTCGGAGAAGCGCAGCGTCTGCACCTTGCGGGCGAGGATCTCGCTCTTCACGCGCAGCAGCACGACGGTGACGAAGTAGGCGGTGAAGGCCACCGCCATGACCAGCAGCGGCCACAGCATGGGGCCGGCGATGCTCGGCCCGCCCATCTTGATGACGCTGGCCGGCTGGTGCAGCGTGTTCCACCAGTCCACCGAGAACTTGATGATCGGCACGTTGACGATGCCCACCAGCAGCAGCACGTTGCCGGCCTTCACGCCGCGCTCGGGATCGTCGAAGGCGTTCACCAGCGCCATGTAGCCCAGGTACAGGAAGAACAGGATCAGCACCGAGGTCAGGCGCGCGTCCCACACCCACCAGGTGCCCCACATCGGCGCGCCCCACAGCGAGCCGGTGAGCAGGCAGACGAAGGTGAAGCCGGCGCCGATCGGCGCGGCGGCCTTGGCGAAGAGGTCGGCCAGCGGGTGCTTCCAGACCAGCCCCACGGCGGCGGCGATGGCCATGTTGGTGTAGACGAACAGGCTCATCCAGGCGGCCGGCACGTGGATGTACATGATGCGCACCGTTTCGCCCTGCTGATAGTCGGGGGGCGAGCTGAACAGGCTGAGATACAGCCCGAGCACCAGCAGCACGACGGTCAACCCCGCGCTCCACGGCAGGACCACCGCGGCGATGCGCAGGAAACGAGCAGGATTGGCGAAACGATGCATGGGGACCTGTCTCTTCGGCCGACTTCCGGACGATATAGTCGCACACTGCCTCCAGCGCGAGAGGGTCGCCTTGACCTTTGTCAGTTTTAAGGCGCGGGAGCGCGGCCGGACCCTCCCA
>JAEYOB010000255.1 GCA_023412175.1 Pseudomonadota bacterium
AGAACGAACCGGCCCGCGCCAACCCGAACACCACGGAACCGGTGACCGGCGCCAGCACCCCGGCGGCGACCATGGGCGCCACCCCGGCGGGCGCAGCCAAGCCCCAGGACCAGAAGCCCCAGGAGCAGAAACCATGAGCGCCGCAGAGGATCGCGACTACGGCCGCTACGACCCGCGGGCCAACCGCTCGCTGGCCGGGCTGTTCGCCGACCTGGCGCGCGACCTGACCGGCCTCATCCGCACGGAGCTGGAACTGGCGAAGACCGAGATGAGCGCGAAGGCCGGCCAGGCCGCCGGCGGCGTGGCGTTTCTTGCCGCCGGCGGCCTCGTCGCCTTCGCCGGCCTTCTGGCGCTCCTGGCGTGCGCCGTGCTGGCCCTGTCGCTGGTGGTGCAGCCATGGCTGGCGGCGCTGATCGTCGGGGCGGTCGTGGTCGGTCTGGGCATCGCTCTGATGTTGATGGGCCGCTCGAAGCTCCGCCCGGCGAACCTGCAGCCCAACCGCACCATGGACACCCTGCGCGACGACAAGGATTGGGCGCGGAGCCAGCTCAGCCGATGACCCGCCGGGATGAGCACATCAGACCCGATTACGACGCCATGCAGCGCGAGATCCGCGAGCGCCAGTCGCGGATCGGCGACACGCTGGACTCTCTCCGGCACCGCCTTGCGCCCCATACCCTCAAGGAGCAGACCATGAACCGCATGACCAACCGGATGAGCAGCGGAGCGTCGTCGATGGGCGACATGGTCCGCGGCAACCCCGTGCCCCTTGCCATGATCGGCATCGGCCTCGGTTGGATGCTGCTGTCGCGCAGCGGCCTCGACCAGCGCATCGCCCACAGCGGCGCGGTGCGCAACGTGCGCAGCAGGGCCGGCTCCACCGCCCGCTACGCGCGCGACACCTTCTACAGCGCGGCCGGCAGCGTGCGCGACGCCACCGAGCACCTTTACGACCGGGCCGGCGACATGGCCGGCGACGCCTATGAGCAGGCCAGCGACGCCGCCAGCCGCATGACCGGCGGCGGCACGTACGACGGTCGCACCGGCGGCCCGGCGGGCCGCGGCATGCCCCAGGCCCAGGGCCGGCACATCCCCTCCCGCGGCTCGATGACCAGTTCGATGGGCCGCCAGATCGGCCACGTCACCACCAGCTTCTGGGATCTGGTCGAGGAGCACCCGCTGGTGGCCGGCGTGATGGGCGTGGCGCTCGGCGCGGCGCTGGGCGCCAGCATCCCCGCCACGCGCCATGAGGAGCGCTGGGTCGGTGAGTATGCCGACCAGGTGACCGGCATGGCCAAGGAGGCGGCCCAGGACGCCATCGAGCGCGGCACACGCGCTGCGCAGGCCGCCGCCGAAGCCGCCCGCGAGCATGTCGCCGAAGCGGTCGACGACGTGAAGGGTGCCGCCAAGGAGGAGATCGACCGGCCATCCTAAATGTCGAGCGGGAGGCGGGGCCGAGCGCCCTGCCCCATCGGCCTGTGCGTCATCCCCACGAAGCGGCCGCCTTCGTGGGGATGACGTTTTTCGGGGGTTGGTGCGACAGATCGTCGCAGGCGATACCGTACCGCTCCGGTCTAGTATATCCAGACGCCGCTGCGAGGCTGGCCACAGGACCGAATGCCCCAGCGTTTCGCTTGACTTTCGTCCAGTCCTGGCCAATTAATCAGTACCGAATTGGTCCTGATTGAAAAACCCGGCCATGATCAAGCTCAGCAAGCTGACCGATTACGCCATTGTGGTGATGAGCGAGATGGCGCGCCAAGTGGGTGCGGTTCACACCGTGACCCAGCTTGCCGACCGCACCGGCGTGCCCGCCCCCACGGTCGCCAAGCTGCTGAAGAGCCTCACCCCGGCCGGGCTGATGACCTCACACCGCGGGGCGAGCGGCGGCTACGCGCTGTCCCGCCCGGCCGAGGCCATCACCATCGCCGACATCGTCGTCGCCCTCGACGGCCCCATCGCACTGACAGCGTGCGTCGAGGGGGCCGGCGAGGAGTGCGGCGTGGAGAGCCTGTGCCCCATGCGGGGCGGCTGGGAAAAGATCAACCGGGCGATCCGCTCCGCGCTGGAGCAGGTGACGCTCGCCGACATGATGGCCCCTGCGTGGACACCGCCGGCTCCCAAGCCGGAGAAGGCGCTCGCTCGGGGAAACGCATAGGGCCAACGCTTTAGGGAACGAGAGAGAGCCATGGCTGCCAGCACCGAGACGGCCGATCAGGTCCGCGCCCTTGCGGAGCAGAAGTACAAGTACGGCTTCGCCACCGATATCGAGTCGGATCTGGCGCCCAAGGGCCTGAACGAGGACATCATCCGCTTCATCTCCGCCAAGAAGGAGGAGCCGGAGTGGCTGCTGGAGTGGCGTCTGCGTGCCTTCCAGGCCTGGAAGGGCATGGAGGAGCCGCATTGGCCGAAGCTCGATTACGGCCCGATCGACTATCAGGACGCGCACTACTACGCGGCGCCGAAGACGAAGGCGAAGCCGAAGTCGCTGGACGAGGTCGATCCGGAGCTGCTTAAGACCTACGCCAAGCTGGGCATCCCGCTGAAGGAACAGGCGATCCTCGCCGGCGTCGAGGGCACCGAAGGGCAGAGCCCGGCGGTGGCGGTCGATGCCGTGTTCGACAGCGTGTCGGTGGCGACCACCTACAAGGCCAAGCTGGAGGAGATCGGCATCATCTTCTGCGCCATCTCCGAGGCCGTGCACAAGTGCCCGGAGCTGGTGAAGAAGTACCTGGGCTCGGTGGTTCCCTACACCGACAACTTCTTCGCGACGCTGAACTCGGCCGTCTTCACCGACGGGTCGTTCGTCTACATCCCCAAGGGCGTGCGCTGCCCGATGGAGCTGTCGACCTATTTCCGCATCAACCAGGCCAACACCGGCCAGTTCGAGCGCACGCTGATCATCGCCGATGAAGGCTCATACGTCAGCTACCTGGAAGGCTGCACGGCGCCGCAGCGCGACGAGAACCAGCTGCACGCCGCCGTGGTCGAGCTGGTCGCGCTCGACAACGCCACCATCAAGTACTCGACGGTGCAGAACTGGTATCCGGGCGACGAGAACGGCGTCGGCGGCATCTACAACTTCGTGACCAAGCGCGGCGCGTGCCGCGGCGTCAACTCGAAGATCTCCTGGACGCAGGTGGAGACCGGCTCGGCCATCACCTGGAAGTACCCGAGCTGCATCCTGCAGGGCGACAATTCGGTGGGCGAGTTCTACTCGGTCGCCATCACCAACAACCGCCAGCAGGCCGACACCGGCACCAAGATGATCCACATCGGCAAGAACACCCGCTCAACCATCGTGTCGAAGGGCATCTCGGCCGGCAAGGCGCAGCAGACCTACCGCGGGCTGGTGAAGATCCTGCCCAAGGCCGAGGGTGCGCGCAATCACACGCAGTGCGACAGCCTGCTGATCGGCGACCAGTGCGGCGCCCACACGGTGCCCTACATCGAGAGCCGCAACCGCTCCGCCCGCATCGAGCACGAGGCGACGACGGCGAAGATCAGCGAGGACCAGCTCTTCTACTGCCGCCAGCGCGGTCTAGCGGAGGAGGACGCGGTGTCGCTGATCGTCAACGGCTTCTGCAAGGAAGTGCTGAAGGAGCTGCCCATGGAGTTCGCCGTCGAGGCGCAGAAGCTCGTGGGGATCAGCCTGGAAGGCAGTGTGGGGTAACGACGATGCCGCTGATCCGCGTCGAGATGTTCGAAGGACGGTCCACCGAGAAGAAGCGGGAGCTGGTGGAGGCGCTGACGCGCGAGACCGCGCGTGTCTGCGCCTGCTCGCCGGACTCCGTCATGATCGTGATCCAGGATGTGAAGAAAAGCGATTGGGGCATGGGCGGCCAGCTCTGCTCGGACAAGTACCCGGACTGAGGCGCAGGCGTTGGTGGGGTTGAGGTAACGGGATTGGATCCCCGCCTTCGCGGGGATGACGATGAGGGGGTGA